>JBAPYE010000546.1:0-26181 GCA_049284575.1 Desulfobacterales bacterium | reverse complement strand
CAGGCACATTCGCCGGCGCATATCGGGATATGTGCCGGCGGATGTAACGCCGGTGACGGGCCAAAAGACAAGCAAGATGTGCAATTATTTCTTGCCGAGACCCTGAAGCCCGCGCCCCGGACGCTGGGCCCGGGGCGGCGGACATCAGGAGAGTTTTTTCAAAACGGCCTTGAGTTCCTGAACCGCGTCGGCGGATTTCTGCAGGGCGGTTTTTTCCTCCGCGGTCAGCGTGATCTCGATGATTTCCTCCACGCCCCCCGCCCCGAGCTTCACCGGCACCCCGATAAAAAGGTCCTTGAACCCGTATTCGCCTTCCAGATAGGCGGCACAGGGCAGGATTTTCTTTTTATCCTTGAGGATCGCCTCGGCCATCTCGACAGCGGCGGAGGCCGGGGCGTAATAGGCGCTGCCGGTTTTCAGCAGGCTGACGATTTCGGCGCCGCCGTTGGCGGTGCGCTTGACCAGGGCCTCGATGCGCTCCTTGGACATCAGTTCGGTGATGGGGATGCCGGCGACCGTGGAGTAGCGCGGCAGGGGGACCATGGTGTCGCCATGGCCGCCCAGCACGAAGGCGTGGGTGTTTTCCACCGACACATTCAACTCCATGCTGATAAAGGCGCGGAAACGGGCGGAATCCAGAACCCCGGCCATGCCCAGGACCCTGTTTTTGGGGAACCCGCTGGCCTCGTAAGCCACGTGGCACATGGCATCCAGTGGGTTGCTGACGATAATCAGGATCGCTTCGGGAGACAGCTTGGCCACCGCCTGGGTGACGGATTTCATGATGCCGGCGTTGGTGCTGATCAGGTCGTCCCGGCTCATGCCCGGCTTGCGGGGAATACCTGCGGTAATGATGATGATGTCGGACCCTGCGGAGGGGTCGTAGCTGTTTGATCCCGTCAGGTGGGCATCGTGTTTTTCGATGGGGGCGGCCTCGGTCAGGTCCAGGGCCTTGCCCTGGGGCACGCCTTCGATGATATCGATCAGCACCACATCGCACAATTCTTTCTCAGCCAACCGCTGGGCCGCGGTTGCGCCAACATTGCCTGCTCCGACGACGGTCACTTTCTTGTCCATGGCATTCTCCTCGATTTCTGGGTTAAAAACGGCTCGACCCACGGTAGGGTGGTAGTGCGGTAAAAAATCACCCATACCACACTGACCGCTTTTGTCAACCTATTCGACGGCGCCGTGGCGGTATTTAACCCCTTTGAATCTATTGATTTATTTTTTAAAATAGCGCACCCCCCCATGGGGGTGGTCGCGCCCAGCGCCGTGGGCGCAGGCCGCCGGCGAACTGCGCGACGGCCGCGATCCCCCGTTCTCGGACTTTAAACCAGCGGGTCCCCAAGCGCCCGGGGAAGGCGGTTTGGCTTTCTGAAACCCCCTGAAGCGCTGAGCCTGATTTGTTGCGCCAGCCGGCGGTCCCGGACGGATTAATGCTTAAGTTTTAAACACCATAAAACGATCTAAACACTTAACTTGTACCGGCTCTCCTGCGAAAAAAATCAAATTATCGTCGAAAGTTGCTTTTTGTCCTGTCAAGCATCTGAAAAAACAGAAAAATTTCGTGGCGGCGACAAGCGCGGGTCGCTGCTGGTGCGGCCGTGAGGATGTAAATGAGCGTAAAAAGTCAGATCAAATTATTGCTTCGTGAAGCGGAAATTTACCGGTCCCAGGGGCTGCTGATCGAGGCCAAGGGGAAATACAACGATGCCATCGACCGAATCGGCAAACTTGATCAGGCTAAAAACAAAGAGGAGCTTGTCCAGGCGATTACCCGCAAAATCAAATCCCTGACCATCAGCTACCACCAGATCGAAAGGGCCCAGGAAGCACCGAAGATGCCGCCCAAAGTGCAGGACCTCGTCAAGAACCTCTTTTCCTTTTCCCACGACAAAGACGAGGACAAGGCGGCATTGGAGGGTGCCATCACCCTCGCCAAATTCGGTCAGTATGACCGGGCGCTGGAAGAGTTCACCGAACTGACCAAAAGAGATTCTCTGCGCGTCGTTGCCTGCAAAAACATTCTCAGGTGTTGTATTTCGGTCTATTCACCCGAAGACGCGGTTGAGCGGTTCAAAAAATGGCTCAAGGACGATCTCTACTCCACGGAGCAGCTCCAGAAAATAAGGCTGTTCCTGGAAGACCTGCTGGAAAAGAGGGGGACCGAGGTTCAGCTGCCCATGGTGCCGGACGCCGACGATGAGGCGGTCGACGAGAATCGAATGGACGAGGATCTGATCGACATCAGTTCCATCGGCATCACCTTCGAGAGCGGGCCGCAAAAGGGGCGGATGGTGGAGATGGAGGTCAGCTTCCAGTCCGGCAACATGATCAGCCTGATCGTCTCGAGCAAAGACCGGGCGTTGATCGAAAACCTCAAGGTGGGGTTCCGTTTGAACGACGTTCAGTTCTTTTCTCCGATTGCCATTTTCCAAGGATCCGGAATCGTCATGGCCAAAACCAAGATCAATTCCGGCCCCAAACGCGGCGACTACAGCCTGGATATCAAAATTGTCAGCACCTGAATCCGTCGCAGTCAATTCAAAGGGGATCGACACCCCCTTCCTGTTTCTTTTGGTGTGGAGCGCAACTACATGGCTATTTTCAATCTGAAAAAAAGAGTAATCGAATGCAAAATCGTTTATTATGGGCCGGGCAGATGCGGCAAAACCACCAACCTTGAGTATATCTTCAAGGCCTACAAAAAGCAGATCAAGGGCGAGATGGTTTCCATCAACACCGAAGGCGACCGGACGTTGTTTTTCGATTTTCTGCCGATCGGCCTGGGAAAGATCAAGGGCTGCGATGTCAGGGTTCAACTCTACACCGTTCCGGGGCAGGTTCAGTACAGCTCGACCCGCAAACTGGTGCTGCGCGGCGTCGACGGCGTCGTCTTCGTCGCCGATTCCTTGAAGGTCCGGCGTGAAAAAAACATGGAGTCGCTGCAGGATCTGCAGAAAAACCTGAAGGAATACGGCAGCAGCGTATTCAAAACCCCCCTGGTGATGCAGTTCAACAAACGTGATCTGGCCGCCCAGGGAATCCCGCTGATGCCGGTTGAACAAATGGCGCGCGATCTCAACCGCCAGCTGAAAGTACCCTATTTTGAAACCAGCGCATTTCTGGGCGAAGGCGTCGCCCAAACCCTGAAAGAATGTATGAAACTGACCCTGCAGTCGCTTCAAAAACAGGTTCAGTGGGCCCAGTGATTTTTTTGGGCACCCTCAACCCCCCTGATGTGGACTTTTGCCAGGTCTTCGATACCCGACTATGGAGAAACAAGCCGCTCTTGCCGGAAAACTGAATTTTATCCATCTGGGGGATCTCCTGCAGCTGTTGGGATCCAACGGCAGTACGGGACGGCTGGAGGTCACCAGTCGGTACGCTCCGAACCCTGCCACGGTGTTTATCCAAAACGGGACCCCGGTTGACGCCAGCACCGCGGAACTGACCGGGCTGCCGGCCCTCTTTGCGCTCTTTGGCTGGACCGAGGCCGCGTTCGCATTTTTCCCCGAGTTTCACCAGCGCCCGCGGGAGATCCAGCGCAGCCGGATGGAGGTTATTCTGGAGGGGCTGCGGATGCTGGATGACGGCAAGATTCCCAAGGTGGGGCCGGTGTCGTTTATCAGGGATGCCCGGGACAACGGCGGCAAGCAGGACGTGCCCCTGATCAAAGGCCCCCTGGTGGATTACATGTACGTGGTGGATGAGGAAAACTTCGCCCACGGGGAGCCCATCGCCGTGGAGGGCAGTCACGGGAACTGGTTGTGGGTGGTCCTGGAAGGGGTTGTCGATGTGATCAAAGAGACTCCCCAAGGGCCGGTAACCCTCCTCAAAATCGGCGGGGGCGGGTTTCTCGGCAGCCTGGAATCCTTTTTCAGACAGGGCAAATCGCGTCGCGCGACGGTCATCGCCGCATCCAATGTCCAACTGGGGGTGCTCGACGCCCAGCGGCTTTCGAACGAATATGCGCTGATGAGCGTCAATCTTCGCGACCTGGTGCTCAGCCTGGACAGCCGGCTCAAAAAGGTCTCGATCAGGGCGGCGGCAGCCTTCCAGGAACCGGGCGAAATGACGGAGGTCCGCGACCTCAAGCCCCTGATCGCGCAGGGCAGCGGCGACGGTCGGGTTTTCAGGATCGAAAGAGGGGAGGCCCTGGTGTGCCGGGAAACCCCTACCGGGTCGCTCAAACTCGCCCGCCTGGGCCCCGGGGAAATCATCGGCTGCCTGCCATTTCTCAACGCGGGTCACGAACCCCACTCGGCCGGGGTTTTTGGCAGCCCGGACATTGAGCTCCGCGAACTGGACCCCATTCGGCTGGCCGATGAATTCCACCGTCTCTCCACGACCATGCGCAACATTCTGGACAACATCGCCACCTCAATTTCCGTGACCACCATGTTAACCTGCGACTGGAATTGCAGGGACAAGCAGGAGGAGCCAATCAGTGAGCAACCGTGATTTCGAAGAAAGAAGAAAACACCAGCGCAGCGACGCCCAGAGCCTGCTCTACTATATTTGTCTGGATGAAGACTGTGAGAATATCCAGCAGGGAATGGGAAAGACCCTGAATGTTTCCCTGGACGGCATTTTGCTCGAAACGCATATTGCCATCGACCCAAAGCATATGGTAGCCTTGACCATCGGGTTGGAAGAGCAGACGGTTGATATCGGCGGGAAGGTGGCGCATACCGCGAAAAGTGAAAACGGGATGTTCCACACCGGGATCGAATTCAAGAACCTGGACGACGAGTCCCGGGAGGCTCTCGAAACCTTCATTGCCGCCTTTGAAAAAAACCGAAACCCCTGAGGGCGGCGCAGCCGAATAGATGGGTGGCGACAGATGCAGCAACCTGTGTACGAGACCAATTTCCCGGAGTTGAACCTGATCAAAAGAGGCAAGGTGCGCGACCTCTACGACCTGGGCGAGGCCCTGCTGATCGTCGCCACCGACCGGATCTCGGCGTTTGACGTCATCATGCCGGATCCGATTCCCGGCAAGGGCGTGATCCTGACCCAAATATCGCTCTTCTGGTTTGAGGTCATGGAATCGCTGGTGGCCCATCACGTGATCAGCGGCAACGTCGACCAATTTCCGGCGGCCTGCCGACCCTATGCAGACACGCTGCGGGGGCGAAGCCTGTTGGTCAAAAAAACCCGGCCCCTGCCGGTGGAGTGCGTGGTCCGCGGGTTTATTTCCGGTTCGGGCTGGAAAGATTAAGAGCGCAGCGGATCGGTCTGCGGCATAAAGCTGCCGCCCGGCTTGAAAGAGTCGGAGCGTCTGCCGCAGCCCATTTTCACGCCCTCCACCAAGGCCGAACTGGGCGCCCACGACATGAACATCCCCTTCGACGCGATGGTCACCCAGATCGGTGCCGCGCGCGCCGAAAAGGCCCGTGAGCTCAGCCTGGCGATTTACCGCCACGGGGTCGACCTGGCCGACCGCAAGGGCATCATCATCGCCGACACCAAGTTTGAGTTTGGGCTGGTGGGTGACGAGTTGATCCTGATCGACGAAGTCCTGACCCCCGACTCTTCCCGTTTCTGGCCCAAAGACAGCTATGCCCCCGGCGGCGCCCAGAAAAGCTTTGACAAGCAATACCTGCGCGACTACCTGCGCACACGCGATTGGAACAAGGAGCCGCCGGGCCCCCAACTGCCCCCGGAAGTGATCGAAAACACCCGCATCAGGTACCTCGAAGCCCTCAAACGACTTGCCGGACGTAATTGAAGCCATCGGTAGCAGACCCCATCGCCTGCATGCCGGTCAGCCGGGTGGCCAGCGGGCGGATTGACACCACGGAGGGCACCTTCCGCATCACCACGGCGGACGACATCGACGCCCTGTGTTTGTCGATCGGCGCGCTGGGGGTGCTGGCGCCGCCGATTCTGCAGTCAGCCGGCAACGCGTATCGCGTGGTCAGCGGTTTCCGGCGCATCGCCGCCTGTCGCCGATTGGGCCGGGTGGAGGTCCCGGCGCGGCTGCTGGGGCCGGAAACGCCCCGGCTGGTCAGCGTCCGCCTGGCGATCGCCGACAACACCGGGCAGCGCCCGCTCAACCTGATCGAACAGTCGCGCGCCATCCGTCTGTTGACATCGGCTTTGGCGGCGGACGGCGATCTGGGGCAGGCGCTGGGCAGCGTGGGGCTTACGCCAAATTGCGCGCTGGCCCGAAAAATCGGTCTACTGGCCGGTTTGCCGGAGGTGATTCAGGAGGGGGTGCTGGCCGAAACCCTCTCGCTGGCCATGGCGCTGGAGCTGGGCGGGATGCCGGCCGAAGAGGGCGTGTTGCTGGCCCGACTGTTTAACGCGCTGAGGCCGAGCCTCAACAAGCAGCGGGAGATCGCAACCCTTGCAACCGAAATTGCGCGCCGCGACGGGCGCGATCTGGTGACGCTGTTTTCCTCGGAACCCCTGGCCGGCATTTGCGGCGCCCCGGAGATGGATCGCAACCGCAAAATCCGGGAGATCCGGGTTTTACTCTACCAAAAACGATATCCGGAGCTGAGCCGCTTCGAGGGCCGAATCGCCCAGGCCCTTCGAGATCTCAAACTCCCGCCTGGCCTGAATTTGATTCCTCCCCGGCATTTTGAATCCCCCACCTGGACGGCAACGCTTGCCTTTGACGGCAAGGCGGCGCTGCGTGAAGGCCAGCTTGCCCTGGCACAGCTGCTCGACGACCCCGCCCTTGAGCGCATCCTGAAAAAGATCGACGGCTGACCAGCGCCGGGATACCGGGCGCGCGTTTAAGGCCCGCCCTTCATTGTGGCAATACGGCTGTCGTCTTCGAAAAACGCCATACCGACGGGGATTGGGGGTTACGGTTCTCGGAGGGCCAGGTTGCGGCGCAACGCGGAATTTTGCTTATTTCGGAACTGTCAAAAATGGCACCATGATCAATTCGATGAAAATATAGGACAGGAACCCCACCACGAGGATCACAGTGACGAAGAAATACCAATTGCTCAGGCGGTTGGCGCGCTGTTCCTTGGGGTCGTAAAAGACCGGCTGCATGCACTGGGTGCACCAGGTCTTCTTTTTGTCGGTTACAAAGGTGTTGCCGCAGCGGCAGCGCAGCTCCTTGGGGGGCAGGCTCATGACGATGCTCTCCTGTTGTTGTCGGGCCCGGAGGCGGCGGGCTCGTCTTTGGGGTTTCGGGCCTTGAAATACGCCGCCGCCTCTTTTTGAAATAGAAAGTAGGTTGAAGCGCTGAACAACGCCACGATGACACCGGCCAGCAGGCTGAAGTAGGGTTTGGCGCCAAACAGCAAGGCCGTTACGAAAAGATAGACCACCACGATGACGATGTTGCCCACCAGACACAGGACTCTGGCCCAATTTTTGACTTTGAGCAGAAAGTAGAAGCACAAAAACCCCAGCATCCCTTGCTGCAGCAAGAGGTTCATGGGGATTTCGTCGGCCTGGGTCGAGAAGAAAAAGTAGAAAAAAAAGTAATTGCAGAACCAGCCGCCCAGCAGAAACAGGAACCCGTTCTTGACGCTGGGGGGAAACGCTTTGAACTCCGCCGCCAATTCCCGCATGCCCACATCCTTTCCGGCAACCCTTTCTTAGGCGCCCGCTTTTTCATGCCCAATTCAAGCCGCTCTTCCGGGTGAACCCGCTGCCGCTCAGACCGCTGGGTATCCGCGTCCCCGCAGCAAGCGGTCGCGGCCGTCTGTCGCAGCCACAACCTGGCCGCCATTATACACAATTTAAAAATTAAAAAAATATATTAAAAATTAAAAAATGAATATTTTTTGCTTGACCAAACTGAAAATACAATCTATTAGAAACTTAAAGAAATAAATCTAATTCAGTATCGCCATATCGCCATGGGTATCCAGGAGCGCAAAGAGCGAGAAAGAGAGCGACGGCGACAACAGATCATGGTTGCCGCCAAGCGTGTTTTCTCCGACAAAGGCTTCACCAAGGCAACCATGGAAGACATCGCCAAAGAGGCCGAACTCAGCCCCGGCACCCTCTACCTTTATTTCAAGAACAAGGATGAACTCTACGCCTCCCTGTCGCTGCGTATTCTACAGTATCTGAACCTCAGACTGAACCACGTTCGCAAAGAAAAATTTACCGATCCCGACCAGCGCATCGCCGCGCTCAAAGCGGCGATGTTCGATGTCTACGAGTTCGACCCGTTGATTCTGATCAACATGTTTCACCTGCAGTCCAGCGAAACCCTGAAGAATCTCTCGCCCGAGCTTCTGGCGGACATCAAGAAACTCTCGGGCACCTCGCTCGGCAGCATGGCCAAAATTTTTGAGGAGGGCATCGCCAAAGGGGAGTTTGTCGATGAGCACCCGGTGGCCATCGCCGATATCGTCTGGGCCCTTTTTTCGGGGCTTGTCCTGTGGGAAGAGAGCAAGCGGATCTTCAATCGCGACAGCAACTATCTGAAAAGCACCCTGGAGAGCGCCTTTAAAATTCTCAGCCGCGGCATTCGCAAGGATCCCGCGGCACCCCTGGCAAAAGAGCCGCCAAGCTGAAACCCAAAGCGATTCTCAAGCCGAAAGGAGGTGGGAAAAAAGAGTCCGACACTTCAACCGCCACCCAGCAACCGCATTTAAAGGAGGATATCAATGAGTGAGAAATCCGATCTTCAAGCATCCGAAGCGTCCATCGCCGTCCATTGGCAGGAGGAGGAACTCGTCTATCCGTCCGCTCAGTTTATCGCCCAGGCCAATATGACGGATCCGGAAGTCTACAATCGCTTCAGCTTGGAGAATTTCCCGAACTGCTTCAAAGAATATGCCGACATGTTGGACTGGTACGAGTACTGGCACACCATCCTGGACACCAGTGACGCCCCCTGCTGGAAATGGTTTGTCGGCGGCAAGATCAACGCCTCCTACAACTGTATCGACCGCCATCTGGCCAAAAACCGCAACAAGACCGCGATCCACTTCGTCCCCGAGCTCGAGCAGGAAGGCTACCAGCACATCACCTACCAGGAGCTGTGGGTGCGGGTGAACGAAATGACGGCCCTCTTGCGCGATTTTGCAGGGCTGAAGACCGGCGACCGCGTGACCCTGCATCTCCCCATGACCCCCGAACTGCCCATCACCATGCTGGCCTGCGCGCGCCTGGGGGTGATCCACTCCCAGGTTTTCGGCGGTTTCAGCGGCCGGGCCTGCGCCGACCGGGTGGTGGACTCCCAGAGCCGGGTCCTGGTCACCATGGACGCCTACTACCGCAGCGGCAAGCTCCTGGACCACAAGAAAAACGCCGACATCGCGGTCGATCTGGCCGCCAAGGACGGCCAGAAGGTGGACAAGGTCCTGGTCTGGCAGCGCTACCCGGGTAAAGCCTCCAGCCCCACACCGATGGTCGACGGGCAGGACTTTTTCGTCAACGATGTGCTCAAGGATTTTTACGGCGCGCGGGTGGAGCCGGTCAAGATGCCGGCCGAGGCCCCGCTGTTCCTGATGTACACCAGCGGCACCACCGGCAAGCCCAAGGGCTGCCAGCACAGCACCGGCGGCTTTCTGGCCTACGTCACGGGCACCTCCAAATACGTCCAGGACATCCACCCCGAAGACGTCTACTGGTGCATGGCCGACATCGGCTGGATCACCGGCCACTCCTACATCGTCTACGGCCCGCTTTCCCTGGGCGCCTCCACCGTGATCTACGAGGGGGTGCCCACCTACCCGGATGCCGGCCGCTCTTGGCGGATCGCCCAGGACCTGGGGGTCAACATCTTCCACACCGCCCCGACCGCCATCCGCGCCCTGCGCAAGGTGGGACCCGATGAGCCGGCCAAGTACGAATATCATTTCAAGCATATGACCACCGTCGGTGAGCCCATCGAGCCGATGGTCTGGAAGTGGTACTACGAGAAGGTCGGTAAAAAAGAGGCCATCATCGTCGACACCTGGTGGCAGACCGAAACCGGCGGCTTCCTCTGCAGCACCCTGCCGGCCCTCAAGCCCATGAAGCCCGGCAGCGCCGGCCCCGGCATGCCCGGCATTCACCCCATTATTCTGGACGACAACGGTCAGGAGGTTTCGCACGCCGGGACCGCCGGCAACATCTGCATCCAGAACCCCTGGCCGGGCGCCTTCCAGACCATCTGGGGCGACCGCGACCGTTTCGTCACCAACTACTACGCGCGCTACTGCAAAAACCCGGACAGCAAGGACTGGCGCGACTGGCCGTACCTCACCGGGGATGCGGCCATGATGGGTGACGACGGCTATTACCGGATCCTCGGCCGGATCGACGACGTCATCAACGTTTCCGGTCACCGCCTGGGCACCAAGGAGCTCGAGTCCGCGGCCCTGGTGGTCCCGGAAGTGGCCGAGGCCGCCGTCGTGCCGGTGGCCGACGACATCAAGGGCAAGGTGCCGGATCTCTACGTGGCCCTCAAGCCCGGCTTCGAGGCCAGCCCCGAACTGGAAAAACGCATCTCCCAGGCCCTGGCCACCGAGATCGGCGCCATCGCCAAACCGCGCAAGGTCTGGATCGTCAAGGACATGCCCAAGACCCGCTCCGGCAAGATCATGCGGCGGGTCCTGGCGGCCATTTCCAACAACCAGGATGTCGGCGATGTGACCACCCTGGCCAACCCCGAAATCGTCGAAGAGATTCAGAAAATGGAAAAGCTGTAAGGCCCCTTCGGCATCAGACCCGAGCTTGGCGGGGGCCGTCGTTGCGGACGGCGGCCTCCGCCGACCCCGAAAAAATGAAAGGAGGTGATGGTTTTTCTAAGTAGGTACCCTCCGGCCGCCGCTGGCCGCTACCAGTGCGCCGGTTAATCGATTTTTCGCAAATTCAAGGGGGAAACATGAGCGGAACCACATGGGTATACATATTCCTTGGAATTTACATCATCTATTGCTTTTACTGGGGGCTGAAGGGGTATTTCACGGAGAAGACCTCTTCGGGTTACTCGATTGCCGGCCGGTCGATTCCATTTTTCGCCTTTCTGCTGGCAGCCACGGCGGCCTCCTTCAGCGGGTGGACCTTTATCGGCCACCCCGGCCTGATCTGGCGGGATGGCTTGGCCTATGCCTTCGCTTCCTTTTACGTCCTGACCATCCCGATCACCGGTACGTTCTTCTCCAAGCGCACCTGGCTCCTGGGCAAGCGCTACGGGTTCATCACCCCCGGTGACATGTACGCCTACTACTTCAACAACGAGTTCCTGCGGTATCTCGTGGTGCTGACCGCGGTGCTCTACTCCATTTTCTACTCCGCCGTGCAGCTCATGGCCGCCGGCGCGCTCTTCAACGTCATCGCCGGCGTGCCGTTCACCTTCGGGGCGATCTTTCTGGCGTTCGTGGTCTGGTTCTATGTCTGCACCGGCGGGCTGAAGGCCAGCACCTGGGTCGGCGTCATCCAGTTCGTGCTCCTGGTGGGCGGCATCATCCTGCTGGGCATCTTTGTCATCATCAACCCGCAGTTCGGCGGCTGGTCGGCGTTTTCGGCCTCAGTCGCCCAGATGGAGGTCAGGTACCTGCAAGTGCCGCGGGTCATCAACTGGGGCCTGGGCGCCGCCAAGGGCGAAACGGTCTGGACCGCGGTCATGTGCCTGACCTACATGTTCGCCCTGATGGGGATCCAGTCCTCGCCGGCCTTCACCATGTGGACCTTCGGGATCAAGAACCCGAAGCCCCTGGCCTGGCAGCAGGCCTTCATGTCGACCTTCGTGGTCGGCTTCGCGCTGTTCTTCTTCACCGCCTTCCAGGGCATGGGCGCGCGCGTCCTGCAGGCCTTGGGCGATCCGAGATTCGTCGACCTGACCGATAAGACCGTCGTGCCGCTGCTGATGCAGAACTTCCTGCCGCCCTTTGTCCTGGGGATCGTCTTCGTGGGGGCCATCGCGGCGATTCACTCCACGGCGGCGCCCTACATCGGCACCGGCGGCTCGATCCTGCTGCGCGACGTCTACTGGCGCCTGATCAAGAAGCAGGAGGCCTCCGACGCCGAGCAGATCTGGGTCAACCGCATCCTGGCCACCGTGCTGACCATCGCGGCCCTGACCGTCGGCATGACCTCTACCGCGGCCCTGGTGATCCTGGGGGCGCTCGCGACCGCCTTCGGCTTCGTGATGTACGTGCTCCTGTTGGGCGTCATCTGGGGCTTCCGCTTCCCGGCCATCGGGGCGGTCCTGGGCACCATGGCGGGCATGATCGCCGTCTACCTGGCCTACAAGGTCTGGCCGAACCCGCTGTCCATGCACTCGGCCTTCTGGGGCACCTTCACCGGCCTTGTGGTCGCCTATCTCTGCCGCGGGCTGGGCCTCAAGGACACCAAGGAGACCATCGAGCGCCAGGCGGAGATCCGGGGATGGCTCGACAGTGTCGATGAGCCCAGCGAAAGCGGCAAGCAGTGGCGCAAGGCCATGAAGATCGTCGTGCCGGTGTGGTACTTCTTCGCCATCGGGCCGGCCTGTATCCTCGGCAACAACGCCTTTTCCTTCGCAGGCTTCTCGCCCCTGTGGTCCTGGCAGATCGCCTGGTGGATCCTGGGGATCATCATGATGTGGGGGCTGTGCTTCAAGGCCGAGATGTCCACCACCAACGAGATCCAGATCGAGCGGGCCAACAAGGAAACCATGATCGTGGTCAGGGAAACCTGATGATCTTGACGCTAAAAGGAGATGTGATATGAAACAGGAAGATTGCTGGATGGTCGGTCTGGTCGTTTTCGCCATCCTGTTTACGGCATCCTTCGGTTGGGGTGTCTGGGGATAGGCCGAATTGGGTATAACCTGCACCGGGCCCCTGCCGCGGCGTGCGGCCGGGGCCCCGATCTTGACAGGTTTCGGGCCAAACCGGTATTCCTCTGTCTGGGGACGGCTTGGCCCGATCTGTTCCCACACCCCAACTGGTACTGCCGCCATGACCACCAAAGTCCTGATCGTTGAGGATGACAGCAGTATTATGATCCCCCTGACGTTTCTGCTGGAGCAAAACGGGTTTGAGGTTCAAGGCGCCGCCGACGGTGAGGAGGCCCTGGCGGCGGTCTCGCGTTTTGCACCGGATCTGGTTTTGCTGGACATCATGCTCCCCGGCCTGGACGGGTATGCGGTGTGCCAGGCAATTCGCGAAAATCCCGCCTGCGGGGATATCAAGATCGTGCTCGTTTCCGCCAAGGCGGGTGAAATGGACGTCGCCAAGGGCATGGCCCTGGGGGCGGACGCGTTTATCTCCAAACCCTTCGCCAATGCCCAGATCACGGCCACCGTGCGCCAGCTGCTGGCAGGGCCGCCATGAGAACCCGCAACCGGTTCTGGTGGTTCGTGATGCTGGGGGTCCTCACGGTCTGCCTCATCATCGGGGTGCTGGTAGCGTTTTTCTGGATCCAGCTGACCCCCGCCGAGCGGGCGCTGCTGCTCGAGATCCTGAGCCGAAGCTTCATCTACGTCTTCACGGTTGCCGTCATGCTCCTGGCCGGCCTGGGATTTGCCGTGGACGGCGTTTTTCACGTCTATATCCTGCCCCTCAGCAAGCTGGTCGAGGAGGTCACGCTGATCACCACCGTAAACCCGTCGCACCGCATCGCCATGCAGGGCAGCCACGACGTCGACCGTTTGGTGGCCATCATCAACGAGAGCGCCGACCGGGTGGAGGCCCTCCAGGGCCGGGTCGAGGAGCGCATCCGGCTGGCCAAGGCCGAGGCCGAAACCGAAAAAAACATTTTAGCGGCCTTCATGGCCGACCTGCCGGAAGGGGTTTTAATCTGCAACACCGACGGCCGCATTCTGTTTTTCAACAACCGCGCCCGGGAATACCTCTCCCACAACCGGTTGTCCTCCAGTTCGGCGGCAAGCGGCCTGGACCCGTTCATGGGGCTTGGCCGTTCGATTTTTACGGTGATCGACAAAAACCTGATCGTGCACGCCCTGGATGAAATCGCCGAAAAGCTCAACAGTGGTGAAACCAGTGTGGCGGCCCACTTCGTCGCGGTGGGCGAGGGCGACCGTCTGCTGCAGGTGGAAGCCGTGCCGGTGTTGAACAACCGCCGCGATTTCAACGGCTTCATACTGATCTGCAATGACATCACCACCCAACTGGAGGTCGAAAGCCGGGTGAACGCCCTGTTCAAGACCTTGGTTCAAAATGTGCGCGGGAGCCTCGGCGGCATCCGGTCGGCGATCGAGGCCATGATCGCCTATCCGCAGATGGCGGCGGGGCAAAGCGAGCGCTTCAAGGCCATCATTCACGAGGAAGCGCTGCAGATCGGGGAGTTGCTCACGGATTCCGAGGAGGCATACTCCCGTCAGGTTTTAACCCGCTGGCCGCTGGTGCACATGCCGGCCTGTGATCTGGCGGAGGCCATCGGGCGCAAGGCGGAAACCAAGCTGGGGCTGAAGCTGACCATCTATGGGTGCGAGGACGATATCTGGGTGCGCGTGGACAGCTACTCCATCGTGCTGGCCGTTTTGTTCCTGCTGCAGCGGCTCAAGACGCATCTGGGGACCCGCGATTTCAACTGCTGTATCGAGCGCCGGGGACATTTCGTGTGTCTTGATTTGCGCTGGATTGGAAAACCGGTTAAAATCGAAACGCTGCGGCAGTGGGAGGCCGAGGAACTCGCCGTCGCGGATGAGGCGATCCCCCTGACGCTGCGGGACGTGGTCGGGCACCACGATGCCGAAATCTGGTCGCACGCCAGCCGGCGGCTCAAGAACACGGCCTACCTGCGCCTGTTTTTGCCCAGCTGCCGATCCGAGGCGGCATGCAATATCCGCAACATCACGATTCTGCCCGAAAGCCGGCCGGAATTCTACGATTTCGATCTCTTCAACCAGCCGGGTCAAAGCCCCGACCTGGATGACCGGCCGCTGACGGAATTAACCTACACGGTATTTGATACCGAGACCACCGGGCTTGACCCACGCGGCGGTGACCGCATCATTTCCATCGGGGCGGTGCGCATCGTCAACCTGCGCCTGCGCCAGGAGGATTTTTTTGACCAGTTGGTTGACCCGCAGCGGCCGCTGCCTCCGGAATCGGTCGAAATCCACGGGATTCAGCCGGAAATGCTAGAGGAGCAGCCCCCCATCGCAACGGTGATGCCCCTTTTTCAGCGCTACACGGAAGAGACGATTCTGGTGGCCCACAATGCCGCCTTCGACATGTTGATGCTGCAATTGGCCGAGGCCGAGACCGGCATTCGCTTCATCAACCCGGTCCTCGACACGCTGCTGCTCTCCTCCGTGGTGCACCCCTCCCAGGGCCGCCACGACATCGAATCCATCTCGGGGCGGTTGGGGGTCAGCGTCGTCGGGCGGCACACCGCCCTGGGGGACGCCATCGTCACCGCCGAGATCTTTTTGAAACTGATTCCGCTGCTGGCCAAGCAGGGGATCTACACCTTGAGGGACGCGCGGGCGGCCTCCCAGAAGAGCTATTACGCCCGCATCCGCTACTGAAGAACGCTGAAACCGGGTGGTCCGGGTGGGTGTTGACACCCGAACGCCCCCCACGACATGCACGACGAGGCCCCGGCTTTTGCCGAGGCCCGCAATCAACCACAGGTGAGCTATGCAGTCCAACGCGCTGGATATCCTCAACCAGACCCCGCCTTTCGCCGCCCTGACGGTTCAGGACCGTCGCGATCTGGCGCCGGAAATGATCATCAAACGCTTTTCCAAGGGGGAAACCCTTGCGATCCAGGGTAAAACCGTCGTGGAACACGTGTTCGTGATTGTCAGCGGCGCCCTGGAGTTGTTCTTCGAGGAAAACGGCCAGCGGACGATCAGCGGCGAGCTCAAGGCCGGGGGCATCTTTGGCGCGATATCCCTGCTGATGAATGCCGGGCTGGCCGTCCGGACCGTGCAAGCCAAAACCGACACGGTGGTCTTCGCCCTTTTTAAAAAGGATTTCCTGTCGCTCTGCACCCGGCAGCCCAACGTGGCGAAATTTTTCGTGGATGAATTCAGCAGCCGCATGCTGGACGAATCCTACGCGGAGCTGATGGCCGCCACCCAGGCCGCCAAATTTCTCGGCGGCATCGACCCCTTTTCCTTTCTCCCGGAAAATGAGATCGAAAAGACCGCCGCCAAGCTCGGCATCGTCCGCTACCCCAAGAACAAGGTCCTGTTTGTCCAGGGGCAGTCGAGGGTAGCCGCCCTCCACATCGTCCAGAAAGGGGCGGCCGAACGCTACTTCGAGGAAAAGAACAAAAAAATCCTGAGCGGCGTGATGGGCGAGGGCGATCTGTACGGCGGGATCTCCATGCTGGTGAACGACGGCGTTTCGGTGCGCACGCTCAAAACCGTCGAGCCCACCTGTTTCTATACTCTGCCGAAAGAGGACTTTATCGATCTCTGCCGGCGCTTCGAGGCGTTTTCGGAGTATTTTACCGACACCTTCGGCAAGCGCATGCTGGACCGCTCCTATGCCCAGGTCATATCCGGCAACCTCCAGCCGCGCGAGGAGGGCGCCCGTTTCTTCAACCAGCCCGTGGCGAGCATCAGCAACGCGCGGCTGATCACCTGTCCCGCGGAGACCAGCATTCAGCAGGCGGCCGTGGAGATGAACACCCATCACTGCAGCTCCATTTTCATCACCCGTGGCGAGGGGCAATTCGTCGGCGTGGTCACGGACAACGATTTGCGGCGCAAGGTGATCGCCCAGGGCTACGATATCGAAAAACCCGTCTCCGGCATCATGACCCAGCCGCTCAGAACCATCGACTCACAGGCCCTCATTTTCGAAGCCCTCTTGACCATGATGCAGAACAACATCAAACACCTGGCGGTGACCGACACCGAGGGCCGGGTGGTGGGCCTGGTCACCAACCGGGACCTGCTCACGGCCCAGGGGCAGTCGCCCTTTTTCCTGATCCGCGAAATCGCGGTGGCCGAAACCGTCGAGGCGATCCTCGGCATGCACGGGCGGCTGCCGCGCCTGATCCAGAGCCTGATCAACAGCGGCGCCAAGGCGTTGAATATCACGCGCTTCATCACCACCGTGACGGATGCCATCACCAAGCGGATTATCGAGTTTGCCCTGGAAAAGTGCGGGCCGGCACCGGTGCCCTTTGTTTTCATGATCCTCGGCAGCGAAGGCCGCAAAGAGCAGACCCTCAAGACCGATCAGGACAACGCCATCGTTTACGAGGACGTGGCGGCGGAAAAAGAGGCCGAGGTTCAGGCCTATTTTCTCAAACTGGCCAAGTTGATCTGCACCTGGCTCGACCAGGCCGGCTACGCTTTTTGTGACGGCGATGTCATGGCCAAAAACCCCAAATGGTGCGGTAGCCTGACCAAATGGAAAAACTATTTCAGCTCCTGGATTCACGCCGCGGAGCCGGAAGACCTGCTCCAGGCCAGCATATTCTTCGATTTTCGGGGGGCCTACGGCGAGATGCGCCTGATCGAAGAACTCCGGCAGTTTTTATTCGATTCCCTGGCCGGGTGGCCCGGCTTTTTTCGCCACCTCACCGAAAATGCCCTGTACTTCAAGCCGCCGCTGGGCTTTTTCCGCAACTTCGTGGTGGCCTCCAAGGGCGAGCACCGCAACACCTTCGACATTAAAAGCGCCATGATGCCGATCGTGGATTTTGCCCGGATTTACGCCCTGAAAAACGGTCTGGAGCAAACCAACACCCTGGAGCGGCTCCACCAGCTTCATCTCAAGAAAAAACTGAGCTGGCAGGAGTACAACGACCTGGAACAGGGTTACAGCTTCATGATGCAGCTGCGATTCGTGCGCCAGATCGAAAGCGTGATCGAGGAAAACGCGAAGCCCGACAACTACATCAACCCCAAAAAGCTGTCGCGCATCGAGCAGACCATGTTAAAGGAGATCTTCAAGCGTATCGAAAAGTTTCAGACCAAGCTGAGCGTGGAGTTCACCGGGCTGCCGTGAGCCCGGGTGATGTCACCCCATGGCGTATGAGGAGGAAATCATGTCGATCACCAAAATAGCGTGCTGCATCGATTTTTCTGAAAATTCCGAAGCCGCCTTCAAATTCGCCCTGGAACTGGCGGAAAACTACCGCGCCAAACTGTTTCTGCTGCATGTTTTGCCGCCGGTGGTCAATCCCGCCCTGACCGGCTCCGAGTGGGCCGTTCCGGACCAGCCGGTGGACGCGCTGATCACGCGGCTGGAAGAGCAGATGGAAAAGGACTACGGCAACCGGATCGCCCGCCGGGTGCCTTACGAAATCGTCGTGCTAGACGGGCACGTCTCCACCGAGATCGTGGGCTACCTCGCGGCAAACGTCATGGACCTGGTGGTGGTGGGGTCCTACGGGCTCTCGGGGATGGGCCTGGTGGTTTTCGGCAGCGTGGCCAAGCGGGTGGCCGAGAAGGCGCCCTGCTCGGTGATCATCGTGCGCCCCCCGGAGGCGGCCGCAAAAGCGCCGTAGGCGCCCTTGTGCCGACCGTCCCGAGCGGGTTGTTGGGGGGTTACCCGTCCTGGGTGATGGTGGCGGTCAATTCCCGCAGCACCTCCTCGGCGCGGTGGTCGTCCACCTGGCAGGTGCCGACCGCTTCATGGCCGCCGCCCCCGTTTTTGTGCATCAGGGCCCCGACGTTGGTTTTGGCGGTGCGGTTGAAGATCGACTTACCCACCGCAAACACGGTTTTGCCCGCCGTCGGGGCGGTGATGGCGCGGATGGAGATATTGCACTGGGGGTAAAGGGCATAGAGTAGGAAGCGGTTGCCCGGATAGATGGGATCGGTCTTGCGCAGGTCGAGGAAGACCAGGTTTTTGTAAACCCGCGCGTGGTCCTGGAGCTGGGCCTTGAAAAGGGCTTCGTAGCTGAAATAGGTCTCCACCCGCTCGCGCACATCGGGCAGCTGCATGATTTCCCCGATGGGCAGCGCACCGCAGTACCCGATCAGGTCTCGCATCAGCCGGTCGTGGGAAATTCTGAAATCCTTGAAACGGTCCAGGCCGGTCCTGCCGTCCATGATGAAGCTCAGCAGCGCCCACCCCTGGGGGTGAAGCACCTCCTCCAGATTGAAGTTTCCGGCGTCGGCCCGGTCCACGGCCGCCATCATGTCTTCAAAGGATTTCGGAAAGCGCTCGAAGCCCCCGAAATGGTTGAAGACCACGCGGGCGGCAGACGGCGCGTGGGGATCGATCACATGGTTCGGCCGTCGCGGGCTGCGCAGCGTCTCCGAGAAGTGGTGGTCGATGCAGAGATGCGCCCCGGGAACGTAGGGCAGGTTGGTGATGATGTCGTTCGGGCTGACGGCTACCTTGTGATCCTGCATCTCCTTGGGGTGGGCGAACAGTATTTCGTCCGCCAGGCCAAGATAGCGGATAAGCGTCGCGCAGACCAAACCGTCCATGTCACTGCGGGTGATCAAACGAAATTTTAGGCTCTCGTTCATCGTCTTTCCCAAATCCGGGTGAAAGCGGGCATCGGGGTGACAATCCGCTTGATCCAAAACACAAAAGTCATTATAGCCGGGTAGCCGGTACCTGTCAAAATCAAATTCGGCGCCACAGGCTGCCAAGCGGCTGAAGCCGGGCCGGCCGGTCACTCGGCGGCCCATTTCCCGACGGGGGGGGCATTGGATTTCAAAGCGGTCCTTTTCGATCTGGACGGCACGCTCCTCGACACCCTTTCCGACATTGCCGAGTGCAGCAACGCCGTCCTGCGCAGCCAGGGACATCCGGCCCACCCGCTGGCGGCCTACCGTCAGTTTGTCGGCGACGGGGTCGAGCAGCTGGCCCGACGGGCGCTGCCCGAAACCCATCGCACCCCGGCGGCCGTGGCCGCCTGCGCGGCTGAGATTTCGGCGGCCTTCCTGCTCCACGGCGCCCGCACGGCATTCCCCTACGCGGGGATCCCGGAGCTGCTGGACCATATGTCCGGCCTGGGGCTCAGACTGGCCATCCTGACCAACAAGACCGAGGCGCCCGCGCGCCTGATGGTCTCCCAGCGCTTGAATCGATGGCCGTTCGCCCTGGTTCGCGGCGCCCGCGAAGGGGTGCCCAAAAAGCCGGACCCGACCGTCGCCCTGGAGATGGCCGGGCGCTTGAACATCCCGCCGCGGCAGTTTCTCTATCTCGGCGACACCGCCATTGACATGCAGACCGCCCACAGCGCCGGGATGTTTGGGCTGGGGGTGTTGTGGGGGTTTCGCGCCGCTCCGGAGCTGATCGCCGGCGGGGCCCGCATGCTGGTGCGACACCCGGCCGACCTGCTCCAATGGCTTTGAAAAGGCCCCCGACGATGCTGCCCCTCGAATCCATTCAACATGCCGCGCGGCTCATCGGGGATCGGATCATCCGCACCCCCCTGGTGTTTTCGCCGTCCCTCAGCCGCAGGTTCGGCGCCGCGGTGCACCTCAAGCTGGAGAACCTCCAGAAAACCGGGTCCTTCAAGATTCGCGGCGCCACCTACAAGCTGCTGGCCTGTCGGGAGCAGATCGGCACCGCGGGGGTGGTGGCCGCCTCTGCGGGCAATCACGCCCAGGGGGTGGCCCTGGCCGCCCGGCTGGCCGGCGTGCCGGCCACCATCGTGATGCCCGAGTGGGCCAGCATCACCAAGCAGGAAGCCACGCGGGCCTATGGCGGGCAGGTGGTCATCCACGGAAAGACCCTCGAAGCCTGTCTCGAGCGTGCCCGGGAACTGGCGGCCGAAGGCCGCACCTTCATCCACCCGTTCAACGACATCGAGGTCATCACCGGTCAGGGCACCCTGGCACTTGAAATTTTCGAAGACCTGCCGGCGCCCGACCTGATCGTGACGCCGGTCGGCGGCGGAGGCCTGATCGCGGGGATCACCGCGGTGGCCGCCGCCCTCCGGCCGGAAACCCGCATTGTCGGGGTTCAGGCCGCCGCCTGCCCCTCCGCCTTGGAAGCCAGTCGGCAGGGTCGCGTGGTGCGCGTCGCGGCGACCCCCTCGATTGCCGACGGTATCAACGTCAAGGAGGTGGGGGAGCTGACCTTCGGGATCATGCAAGAGGGGCGGGACGAGGTGGTGCTGGTGGGCGAGGAGCAGATTGCCGCGGCCATTCTGATGCTGCTGGAAATGAAAAAAACCCTGGCCGAAGGCGCGGGTGCCGTTCCCCTGGCGGCCCTACTGAGCGGCGCCATCCGGCCGCCCAAAGACAGCCGGGTGGTCCTGGTGATCAGCGGCGGCAACCTCGACAGCCCGCTTTTGGGGCGCATCATCGCCCAGGGGTTGATCAAGCATGGGCGGGTCATGCGGGTGCGCGTGCGGTTGGATGACGTCCCGGGATCCCTGGCCCACCTGCTGGCGGCCGTGTCGCGGCTGAAGGCCAATGTGCTGCATATCCGCCACGACCGCAGCGCTGAGGATCTTCCCATCCTTGTCACCCGCGTGGTATTGGAGCTTGAAACCCGGGGACCGGAGCATGTGGCCGCAATCGCGGAGGGCTTGCGGCAGGCCGGCTACGAGTTGGAAGCGCCCTGCGAAGGCGGCGCGCCGGAATGATGGGGGTGCGGGCGCAAGGGTTCAGAGAGCCTCGGCCAGGGCCAGGGCATTGCGGTTGATGGCGAGCGGGTGGGATTTCAAAACCAGTTCGTGCGCGGTTTCATCGAATGGCAGGTAGACCAGCAGACAGCTGGCGGCGGAGACCTTCAGCCCCAGGGGCCAGGGCGTCTGTCCCGGCGGTGATGCCAGTCGGTTGGCGAGGTGGATCGGGAGGCTTTCGACCGCCTCGCTGACGGGCAGGGTGACCGGGTAACAGGCCTCGGCGGGGGCTTCGGGCAGCAACCCGTCCCGGGGCGGGGAAAAGGTCAACTGGCCGGCCAGGCGCAGGAAACTTTTCGGGCGCAGTTTGAAGGCCGGCACCCAAAACCGCAGCCGCTGCTGCCGCCCGCCGTCGGATGGGCCTCGCAACCGGGGGTTCCAGGGCCGGAGGGTGTCGGCGAGGCGCTCATCCAGTCCCTGGATAACGCTGCGGATCCGCCAGAAAGGCAGATACCGGCTGCCCGCGGCGCCGGCGGCGTGCGCGCAGCCGATGTTGCGCAGCCCGGCCGCCGTCGGCTGCCAAACCGTCCGGCACTGGCGGCAGTTCAAGACCACCGAAGCCCTGGCACCTGAAAGATCCCAGCCGCACTGCGGACAGACGGCCGAGATGAAATCGATCCGGCCTTGGGGCGGTCCGCCGGCGAGTCCGCCCTTGTGCAAACTTTCCGGTAAAATACCGCCGACCGTGCGGTCCAGCACCCCGTCGATCAATTTTTTGCCGATATAAAACGGCGCATAAATCAGGCTGACGCTCTCCCCGATCTGAGCCTGGAGGGCAGGCGCGCGGCGGCCCCGGGGGGCTGTCAAGACGTCCACCGCCTTTTCCAGCGGCAGGCTCGGCTGAACGAAATACCCCGAAGTTTCCGGCAAAACGAACCGCAGCCGAAGCGCCTGGGGGCGAAATCCCAGTGATACGGGAAAAGCGGGGGTGGGGCAGGCCTGGCGGCTGATGTCGATCAACTGGTGCGCAACCCCCGCGGGTCCGGCCGAAAACAGCATGCCCTTGAAGCGCCAGTAGGGGAAATAGACCAGATCCTTGCGGGCGGGGGACGCCAGGGGCAGGTGGTAGCGGAAAAATTTCTGAGGCAGCAGATAAAGCTTCACCCGGCAATAGCCGCAGGTAAACAGTCGGTCGGTTTCCGCGAGCACGGCCGGCGCCCCGCACTGGGGGCACTGGTGAGCGATCTGGAGGTTAGAGCTTTTCACCGCACTGGTTGCAGAAGAGGGCGCCGCTCAGGTTGTCGGTCCCGCACTGGGGGCACACCGCGGGGGCGGGCTTGACGGCCGCCGGCGCGCCGCAGCGGGGACAAAATCGGGCGTTGGGCGGGAGATTCTTGCCGCAGGCGCTGCACTGGCCGAACACAACCTGCTGGTGACCGCAGTGGGGGCAGAACTTGGCGTCCCCCGCGATCTTGCGTTCGCAGTCGGGGCAGGTCTGGGCGAAGCGCTCGTCCGGGTCGGCCGGGGCCGTGCCGTCCTGGAAAAACCGGGAGAACATCGCCGGCAGCATCAACCCCATCCCCATCCCCATGCCGCCTTCGGCACCGCCGCCCGAGGTCGCCGCCTTTTCCATGGCCATGGCCGCCTTCATTTTGATCAGCTTGTCCATGTCCTGAAAGACCCCCAAGCGGCTGCGGTCGTCGATGGCCTGCTGCACGTCCGGCGGCGGCGTGATGGCGGTGATGTATAGCTGGGTGAGTTTCAGGCCGAAGTGTGCGAAGTCGGCCTCCAGGCGCTGGGCCAAGCCCCGTGAGCTTTCGTCGTAACGGGCGGGCAGATCGAAGATGGTCTCGAGGGTCTCGCCGATGTAGTCGTTGAAGCGCGAAACCACCACCCGGTTGAGATACTGATCTATTTCCGCGGTGGTGAACATCCCCTGGGTGCCGACCAGGCTGTTGATGAACAACACCGGCTGGACCACTTGCAGGTTGAACACCCCGAAAGCCCGCAGGCGCACCAGCCCAAGCTCCCGGTCTTTGAAGGCCACCGGGTCCCGGGTGCCCCATTTGAGGTTGGTAAAAACCTTTAAATTGACAAAGTAGACTTCAGCCCTCAGCGGGCTGGAAAGGCCCCAGGGGATGCTGGCGATTTTGGTGAGCAGGGGCAGGTTGGCGGTTTTCAGCGTGTGGCGGCCGGGGCCGAAGGCTTCGAGGGCTTTGCCCTGGTAGAAAAAGACGGCGGCCTGATTTTCCCTGACGGTCAGTTGGGCGCCGTACTTGATTTCCCCCGAACCGCTCTCCGGCAGGCGGTGAACGAGTTCCTTGCCGCTGTTGTCAAACCACTCGAGAACTTCCAGAAATACAAGGTTGTTGGTGCCCATCGAAGCGTCGTCTCCTGTGGTCGAAGTTGGGACCCGGTTTCATCCCCCTGCGGGCCGCACCGGTCCCCTTCATTTCGGCCGGTCGGGGGAGAACTTGAGGTCGACGCAAGGCGTGCCGGGCGCACGGTTGGCGCGCACCGGACAGATATCGTTTTTAAAAGCCGCGCGCTGATCCTGCCAAAATCGGTTGGAAAGGCGGCCTTTTTGGACTATAGACCCCACAGCTTGCAGGCGCGCCCGCGCCCCCGGAAACGACCGGGCGGGTCGAAGTGAGCCTTACCCCCAGCGACCGAAGAGGACCGATGACACCGCATGCGTTGTTGCGCCGCAAATTGGAACAGCTGCTGGCCGGCTGGAAATCCCAGGGAATGCCCGGGCGGCACAGCCTGCACGCCCAGGCAGACGCCTTGTCGGCCTGGAAAACCGCCAACCCGGGCGCAAGCCTGTGGGCCGATGTGCGCCGGATGGCGACCGCCACCCTGGACGACGGCTGGGGGCACGGCCTGCAGACCATTGAAGTCTACGCCGCGCTGGCCGGCCTTGAGATCCACTCCCTGGGGTTGGAGCAGCCGCCGGAGCGCATCATCGCCGCCTGCCGCCGGCTGCGACCGCAGATTCTCGGTTTGACCGTGCTGCAGTTCGACAGCGAAGACACCCTGGCCATGATTTGCCGCAGCCTTCCCCCTGAAACCCTTACGGTGGTGGGCGGGCCGATTTTTCGGGCCGATCCCGAGCTGGCCGAACGGGCCGGGGTGGATTACGTGGCACGCCACGTGGGGGATTTTTTGCAGTTTCTGCTGGCCTGGTAGCCGGCACTGACCGCCGTGATCCCGCCCACCCCCCTGCAGCCCACCGCATCCGCCGGTTTGAAGCGGCGGCAGATGTGGGGCTGCCTGGCGATTTTCGGCTCGGCGTTCTTCTTTTATCTGGCCACCACCACCATCCGCTGGTCCCAGGCGCACACCGCCATTGACCCGGCCTTTTTCGTGATCGTGCGCTTTTTTCTGGGGTTTAGCGTGGTGGGCACTAGCCTGCTGCTGCACCGGCAAGCCGTGCGGCCCCGCAAATTCCGCTACCTGCTCGGCCGCACGATCGCCAATTGCCTGGCGGTGTACTGCTTTTTCAAGGCGGTCGCCCTGACCTCGGTGGCCGAGGCCAATATTCTCAACATGACCTACCCGGTATTTATCGCGGTCTTCACCTGGATGTTTCTCCGCACCCAGCGCGATGGGCTCACCCTCGTTCTGGTGGCCGTCGCCATGGCTGGCATCTGGCTGCTGCTGAAACCGGGTAATATCGGCTGGAACCCGGACCTGGTCTGGGGGCTGGCATCCGGCATCTCGGCTGCTTTTGCCCTGACCTTTCTCAATCTGGCCCGCCAGCACGACACCTCGGAAACCATCTTGCTGGTCATGTTCGGACTGGGCACGCTGATCATGCTGGGCCTGTTTTACGATCGGATTTTCGTGCCCGACCGCACGGCGTTTTTTTTCCTGACGGCCTGCTCGCTTTTCGGTGTCGCCGGGCAGTACCTGCTGACCTTCGGGTTTCGGTATGTCACGGCGCTGGAGGGCGGGATTATATCCTCGACGCGTATTCTGCTGGCAGCGGTTCTCGGGCCTTACCTGGTCGCGGAGAACCCGCTGTCGGTGGCGGGCTGGATCGGCGCTTTGCTAATCTTCAGCGCCAACGTGCTGCTGGCGATTCGAAAAGGCCGGAACCCGGCGGGAAACGCAGATCCAATGGGTGTGGCGGTCGCGGTCGGCAAAAAAAATTAAAAGAAGGCGGAATTTATCTCAAGCCGGCCGGCCGGCGGTCGATAAGATAAAACAAGAGCGCAAACAACCGCACTCTGGTTTATCCTCCTTCTCTCCTTTCGTTTGAGGGCGCCATCGGGGCGCCCTCGCTTTTTCCGTTGTTCAAGGTGCCAGCCTAAACTTCAGTTTCCCCGCGGACTTTCAGGGCCCGACCTCGAAAAAGGCCTCGCCGAGCTGCTCGCCGTTTTCTGTCACCACCGCCACCCGCCAGGACCCCGCGAACTTTGCGGAGTCGATCGTCAGACGGCTCCAGGTGCGGGTGCGGGGGTGTCGAATGGCCAGGGGGACCGCGATGTGCCGGCGGCCGTCTTGGAAATAGACGTGGGTCAATTTGCGGGGCGGCTTTCGGGCGTAGACGGTCATCCAGACATGCGGCTTGACCGACTGGCCGTATCTGAAATAGGCCTGCGGCCCCACGCTGCGGCGGCCGGAAACCTCGCGGCAGACCACAAGGTCCACCAGTTTCAACCCCTCGGCGCTTTGCGGCGGGATTTTTTCAACTTTCGGCGGGGCGGGCGGCGTCGCCGGTTCGATGTCGAGCGCCGGGGCCGGCTGCGGGGAGGCGGGGGTGGCCGGCTCGATCTCTCTCGGCAGCCGTTGCTTACCCTGCCA
>JBAPYE010000545.1:0-1603 GCA_049284575.1 Desulfobacterales bacterium | reverse complement strand
CGGTCAGCTAACGACCGGTTCAGCGGCCGGCTCAGTGCCGCCGCTGAACCGGAACGTTGACAGTTCCGTAAAAAACCCAATTTCCGCGTTGCGCTGCATCTCGAAGTCGCTGCGGCGTACCTTAAGTACGCCTCACTCCTCGAGATTTGCGCGCCTTGAACTTGGCCATTTTACGAAACTGTCTGGATTTTGAATCCTTACCGGTTCATCAACCTGTGAGGTGCACACCCAAACCGGTCAGGCGAAAGCCTCGGGTGACGCGTCGGCGCTCAGCGCTGCAAGATGCCGACCGGCGAAAGGGTCTCATAGCAGATGGACCAACGGGTCGTCAAAACCCAAAAACGCCAATGGCGCCACCAAACAGGGGCGCCCAAGGAGGCGGGGCATGGGACAGGCGCGGCTGCGAGCCCCCCGGGGCGGGTGGCCGCCGGGCCGAAGCCCTGGCCTGCCCGGGGAAAAGCTGAAAGGCCCGCGGCGCCCGTTAGGGCGTGGTTTTGAGGGTGTAAGGGTTGATGGTCAGCACCGGCACCGGCGAGCGGCGCACCACGTTCTCGGCCACGCTGCCAAAGACCGTGTGTTCAAGGCCCTTGCGGCCGTGGGTCCCCAGAACCACCAGGTCCACGTCCTCGTTTTCGATGACATTGAGGATCACCGTCACCGGGTCGCCGGAAAGAACCCGCCGGCGCACATTGGTGACCCCGCGCACGTGCCGCTCGTAGAAATCGTCGAGGGCATGGGCGGCATCCTTTTCGAGAATTTTCTGGTCGAGCTGAATCGCAGTCGACGGCACGTAGAGGTCCCCCCACTGGCGCAGGTCTTCCACCACGTGCAGCAGAATGAGGGTGCTGTCGTATTTTTCCATCAGGGAGAGCGCGTAATAAAAAATTTTACCGGCATTGTCCGTCAGGTCACACGGAAACAGGATATTGCGGATGCGCAGCATTGCGGTTCCTCCTCTGGCTGGCGGTTGTCACACCGCGCTGACGGCGTACCGGGCGCGCACCCTCCCCCCACGGCGCGGTGCGCCGGGGGCGCGGGGAGGCGACCGGCATCGGGTTTACTTGATATGGATCTGGATCTTCTTGCGCTGGGCTTCCGCCACCTTGGGCAGCCGGATCTTGAGAACCCCTTTCTTGAAGGAGGCCTCGATCTTGTCTTCCTGCACCGGCACGGGCAGTTTGAAGGAGCGCTGGAAGGTTCCCCAGTAGCGCTCTGCAAAATAATGCTCGGTGTCCTTGTCCTCCTCCTCTTTTTTCTTCTCCCCCCGTATGGTCAGCAGATCGCCCGACAGGCTGACCTCCACGTCCTTGGGTTCGACACCCGCCAGTTCGGCCTTGACGATGAATTCCTGCGGGGTTTCGGAGATATCGACCGTCGGCGCCCAGCCCTCCAGAAACCCCGGGGCAAAGGGCGCATCCCCGAGAAACCGTTTCCAGAGACGGTCCATCTCCTTGCGAAAATTGCTGAGTTCGGCACTGAAGGGCTTCGTGGGCAGAAAATCCATTTTATCCTCCTTTCAGTTTGACGGTAGCTGTAAGATGTCGACAAGGCCAACTGGGCGCCAGCCGCCGCAACGGGCGGGCGTTTTCAGTGCGCCATCAGG
>JBAPYE010000544.1:0-6648 GCA_049284575.1 Desulfobacterales bacterium | reverse complement strand
TCCTTCCGGGGCCGCGCCACAGCCATAGGCACCCCCGTCTTCTCGTCCAGGGCCCTGAAGAGGGCCTCCTGGTCGACATCCAGGGGGCCTATGGCCATCTCGTAATCAAGCAGCTCCTCCACGACCTTCTCCAGGGGAGAGGCGAGCCTTTCCTCAAAATCCTCGAAGACCTGAATCCACAGCTTCCCGTTCCCCCAACCGAACTTGACGGGTTCGTAGACGACCTTGACCGCGGCGCCCACCGGCACCAGCGGGTACAGCGCGCCCACGTCCTCCGGGTACATGCGGATGCAGCCGTGGCTGACCCTGCGGCCGATGCCCCATGGCTTGTTGGTCCCGTGAATGGCGTAGAGATTTCTGGAAAGACGGAAGACGAAATCCCCCAGAGGGTTGTCCGGACCCGGTGGGACTTCGGCCGGCAGATCCGGCTCCTCCTTGCGGATGGACTCGGGCACCACCCAGGTCGGGTTGGGGGTCTTGCTCTTGACCTTGTATTCCCCCAGATCCGTTAGATAGCCCTCCCGACCGATGCCGATGGGCGCGGTGAAAAAGAAGTCATGCCCGCCGTTGGAGAAAAAGAAGTACAGGCGCATCTCCGCGAGGTTCACGAGCACGCCGGATTCCGGGCGTTCGCGGGGCAGCACGAAGGTCAGGGGCAGGCGCACCAGGCTGCCCTGGGGCGGCACCCAGGGGTCGATGCCCGGGTTGGCCGCGACGATCTGGTTGTACCCGAGCCCGAACTCGCGCGCGATGTCCAGCAGCGTGTCCTGCTCGCGGGCCTGCACCATGCGCGTGACGCCGTAAACGCCGGTTGCGGGTTCCATCAGGAAGCTCCGCAAAGCAAAGGCGGGGCCGGGACAAAAAAGACCGCAGACCAGAACGGTCGCTGCGATCAGAAATGGGATGCACCGTTTGATGAGCAATCGCGCCTCAACCCGGTCAGAGGATTATTCGCCGTGCCACAATCCGGCGGAGAGTTTTGCGGGGAAAATCCGATCGGCCTCTTTCACGGCAAGGCTGCCGCTGCCGCCCGCAGTTTTTGAAGCAAAGCCGGCTCGGGATAGCCGTCAGGCGGCAACGCATGCTGCTGCTGAAAGGCGCGGATCGCGGTGCGGGTGCGGGAGCCCGGCAGGCCGTCCACGGCGCCGGCCGCAAAGCCGAGGCGGTTTAGAAGCTGCTGGATCTCCCCGATCGCATCGCGCGAAAGCGGCGTATGCTCCGCATCCCGGCCTGTCGCAAGCTCAGGCAGCCCGACGATGCGGTCCGCCAGATGGCCGACGGAAAGGGCGTAGTTGATGGAGTTGTTCCAGCGCATGATGGCACGGAAGTTGTCGTAAACCAGGAAGGCGGGGCCTTTGTGGCCCTGGGGCAGCAGGATGGCGCCTTCCCTTTCCAAGTGCGGCAATGCTTTACCGTCAGTCCGCCGCACCCCAAGCGCCGACCACGCCGCCAGCGTCTTTTTGATCTGCATCGTGGCCAACATCAAGTCGAAATCCCGCGGCAGGAGCACCTCCCAGCCCCAGGGTTCCTCCGCCCGCCAGCCCAGCTTGAAAAGGAAATTGGCCGCAGAGGAGAAGGCATCCGGCAGGCTGCCCCAGATGTCCTTGCGTCCGTCACCGGTATGATCCACGGCGTAGCCGATGAAGGTGGAAGGGATGAACTGCATCTGCCCCATCGCCCCGGCCCAGGAGCCCGTCATCGCATCCGGTGTGATGTGGCCTTCCTCGAGTATTTGCAGCGCCCCCAGCAGCTCCCCCCGGAAGAAACGGGCGCGGCGCCGGTCGTAGGCCAGGGTCGCCAGGGCATCGACCACTCGGAAGCCGCCCAGATAGTCGCCAAAATTCGTCTCCAGTCCCCAGAAGGCGATGAGATAGCGCGGCGGCACGCCGTATCGGGCATAAATTTCGTTCAGCAGGCTGCGATGTTTCGCCAGCAGCGCCCGGCCGCGTTTCACCCGCTCGTCGCTGACCCGCTGACGGAGGTAGGCCCAGAAGGTCTGGGTAAACTCCGGCTGGCGGCGGTCGTGTTCGACCGCGGCGACCACCAGCGCAATATCGCCCAGGGCCGCGTCCAGGGTCGCATCCGAGATGCCTTTGGCGCGCGCCTCGATGCGCAGCACCTCCAGCCAATCCCGAAAAGCCTGCACGGAAATGGCCTCATCCGCCGCAGCCTTGCCGGCCTCTTCCCTGGCATGCGCGCTATCCTGCCATGACGCGAGCAACACCGCCACAGCAATCGCCGCTACCAACGCCAACCTCCAGAGACGCGTTGCGCTCCCCAAAGCCATCCGAGCCTCGCCTCGCCGCCCTCGTCAAATCGCGGCCAATGGTTCTTTCACCAAGCCAAACACAAGATCGGGAATTTTCTTTGCCCTTAAGGTTCGTTTAAAGTATATAACCGTCAAAATCAAGATCGGGAATCCTTCGAAGGGACAATTCCCGCAGGCACTTCCCAGCACCACCCCCGACAGCATGTAACAGCCGGCCACCGGAGAAGCATGAATCTCCTGCTTGTCATTGCGTTTCCCCTCCTGGGCGCCCTGCTGCCGCCCCTGGCCGCACGATGGGGGCGCAACGCCTGCGCCTGGGCGGCCCTCGCCGTTGCGGCATGCACCCTCCTGATGGCCGCCTCGCCCATCCTGCAGGCCTTTCAGGGTACCCCGGCGCAGGTGCAGCTCTCCTGGCTGCCCGGGGCGGGTCTCGACCTGAGCCTGCGCCTGGACGGGCTTTCCGCCCTGTTCGTGATGCTCGTCGCGGGCATCGGCATGCTGGTCGTCCTCTACGCCCGCTACTACCTTTCGGAAAAGGACTCCCTGGGCCGCCTTTACGGCCTGCTCCTGATCTTCATGGCCTCCATGCTGGGGGTGGCCCTGTCCGACAATCTGCTCCTGCTGCTGGTCTTCTGGGAGATGACCTCCCTGTCCTCTTTTCTGCTCATCGGTTACTGGCAGCATCGCGCCGATGCGCGACAGGGCGCCCGCATGGCCCTGATTGTCACGGGCGCAGGGGGCCTGGCCTTGCTGGCCGGCTTCCTGCTCCTGGCGCAGGCGGCCGGGACCTACCGGATATCCCTCATCCTGCAGCGCGGCGACCTGATCCGGGACCACGCGCTCTATGCGCCGGCCTTATCGCTCATCCTGGTCGGGGCCTTCACCAAGTCCGCCCAGTTCCCCTTCCATTTCTGGCTGCCCCGGGCCATGGCGGCGCCCACGCCCATCAGCGCCTACCTGCATTCGGCGACGATGGTCAAAGCGGGCGTCTTCCTGCTGGCCCGGCTCTACCCGGCTCTTTCCGGCACGGACCTCTGGTTCTTCGCCGTGGGCGGCATCGGCCTGGCCACCCTGATCGCGGGGGCCTGGATCGCCCTCTTCCAGCACGACCTCAAAGGCCTGCTGGCCTATTCGACCATCAGCCACCTGGGCCTCATCACCTTGCTCTTCGGCCTGGACACGCCCCTGGCCGCCGTGGCCGGGGTATTCCACATCATCAACCACGCCACCTTCAAAGCCTCGCTCTTCATGGCCGCGGGCATCATCGACCACGAGACCGGCACCCGCGACATGCGCCGCATCAACGGGCTGTGGCGCTACATGCCCCACACGGCGACCCTGGCCATGGTCGCATCGGCGGCCATGGCGGGGGTGCCCCTGCTGAACGGGTTCCTGTCCAAGGAGATGTTCTTCGCCGAAACCCTGCACGCCAACCTGCTGGGTTCGGCGGGGTGGATCCTCCCCGTCGCCGCCACCCTGGCCGGCGTCTTTTCGGTGGCCTACTCGGCCCGCTTCATCCATGACGTCTTCTTCAACGGCGAGCCCCGGGACCTTCCCAAATACCCGCCCCACGAGCCGCCGCGCTTCATGAAGATCCCCGTGGAGATTCTGGTTGGCCTCTGCCTGCTGGTGGGCATCCTGCCCGCCATGACCGTGGGCCCTTTCCTCGCGGTTGCCGCGGCGAACGTGGTCGGCCACGACCTGCCGCCGTACAGCCTGGCCCTTTGGCACGGCTTCAACACCCCCCTGCTGATGAGCGTCGTGGCCCTGGGTGGTGGACTGGCCCTCTACGGCATGCGCCGGCGCCTCTTCGCCCTCCACGAGGCCATGACGCTGCGACCCGACGCGGCCGCCATGTTCCGTTCCGCGGAAGAGTTTCTCAGCCGGATCGCCGGCGCCGCCCAGCGCTTACTGGACAACGGATCCCTGCACCGCTCCGTGGGGCTGCTCCTCGCCGCCGCGGCCGCGGCCATGCTCATACCGCTGGCCCCTGGCGTCGCCGGCATACAGACCCCCGGCACCCCGGTGGACCCCCTGTCCCTTATCGGGGTGACGCTTCTGCTGGCCGCCGGTCTGCTCACGGTGCTCTGGCACCGGCAGCCCCTGAAGGCCGTTATCGCGCTGAGCGTGGTGGGCCTGCTGGTTTCCCTGGCGTTCGTACGTTTCTCGGCCCCTGACCTGGCCCTGACCCAGCTCTCCGTAGAGGTCGTGACCATCATGCTCCTGCTGCTGGCGCTTTTCTTTCTCCCGCAGCGCCACGCGTCCGAGTCCCCGCCCTGGCGCAAGGCGCGGGACCTGGCCCTGGCCTCGGCAATGGGCTGCGGGGTCGGTTTCGCGGCCTGGGGCATGCTGACCGGACCCCACGCGTCGATCTCGGGCTTTTTCATGGATCAGAGCATACCCGGCGGCGGCGGGAAAAACGTGGTCAACGTCATCCTGGTGGATTTCCGGGGTTTCGACACGCTTGGGGAGATCACGGTCCTGGCGGTGGCCGCCATCGGCATTTTCGCTCTTCTCTACAACCTGCGGCTGCCCGTCCCACAGGTCGACCAGAACGGACGGCCCTGGGCCGGCGAGCGGCACCCGCTGATCCTCTCCCAGATGACGCGCTTTCTGCTGCCGCTGGCCCTGCTGGTGGCGGCCCACCTCTTCCTGCGCGGGCACAACGCCCCCGGCGGCGGGTTCATCGCCGGCCTGGTGGCGGCCGTGGCCCTGGTCCTGCAATACATGGCAAGCGGCATCGCCTGGACCCAGAAGCAGTGGCGGCAGGCCTGCCACCCCCTGATCGCCACCGGCGTCCTCATCGCATCGGCCACGGGAGTCGTAAGCCTCTTCCTGGGCCGGCCCTTTCTGACCTCGGCCTTCGGGCACGTCCACCTGCCGGTGATCGGGGAATTCGAGCTGGCCAGCGCCATGGTCTTCGACCTGGGCGTTTTTCTGACCGTGGTCGGCGTGATCCTGCTGATCCTCGCCAACCTGGGCAAATTGACGCGGCGCAGCGCGCGCGCCGGGAGGGACGCCTGATGGAAGCCCTGGCCGCACTGGCCGTTGCCGTGCTGACGGCCTGCGGGACCTACCTCGTCCTGCGCGCCCGAACCTTCGCCGTGGTCCTGGGGCTGTCGCTCCTGTCCTATGCGGTCAATCTCTTTCTTTTCTTCAGCGGGCGGCTGGTGACCGGCGCGCCCCCCCTGGCCGGAGGCGCCGGACCAACGGCCGACCCCCTGCCCCAGGCCCTGGTCCTGACAGCCATCGTCATCGGCTTCGGCATGACCGCCTTCGTGGTCATCCTCGCCCTGCGGGCGCGGGGCGAGCTCGGCAACGACCATGTCGACGGCAAAGGAGACGCCCCGTGAACCACCTGATCCTGGCCCCCCTGCTCCTGCCCCTGGCCGCCGGCATGATCAACCTGCAGCGCGTGCGCAGGGGTCTTGCGGCCCAGCGGTGCGTGTCGATCGTCTCCACGGCAGGGGTCCTGCTGTCCGCCATCCTGCTGACGGCGCGGGCCGCCGGGGGCCAGATCGACACCTACGCCCTGGGGGGCTGGCCGGCGCCCTTCGGCATCGTACTGGTGCTCGACCGGCTGAGCGCCCTCATGCTCCTGGTCACGGCCCTGCTGGCCCTGCCCGTCCTGGTCAACGCCTGCGCCGGCGACGACCGCTGCGGCAGGGACTTTCACGTCCTCTTTCCCATCCAGCTGCTGGGCGTCAACGGCGCCTTCCTGACTGGCGACCTCTTCAACCTCTTCGTCTTTTTCGAAATTCTGCTGATCGCCTCCTACTGCCTGGCCCTGCACGGCGCGGGGCCGGCACGGACGCGCGCCGCCCTGCGCTACGTGGTCCTGAACCTCGTCGGCTCCAGCCTCTTCCTCGTCGCCCTTGGCACCGTCTACGGCGCCTGCGGGACCCTCAACATGGCCGATCTGGCCGGGGCCGTGGCGGGCGCCTCCCCCGCGCAAACCGCGCTGCTGCGCGCCGCTTCGCTCCTGCTGCTGACCGTTTTCGGTCTCAAGGCCGCCGTGCTGCCGCTCATGACCTGGCTGCCGGGCCTGTACGCCGCCGCGCTGCCCTCCGTGGCCGCCCTCTTCGCCATCATGACCAAGGTCGGGGTCTACGCCGTCCTGCGCACCCAGTCCCTGATCTTCACCCCGGGCGGGCCGCTTCCCGAGGCCGCCGGGTTGCTCCTGCCCCTGGCGTTGGCCACCGTGGTCTGGGGGACGCTGGGCATCCTGGGCGGCGAGAGCCTGCGGGAAATCCTGGCCCATCTGGTCATCGTCTCCGTGGGGACCCTGCTGGCCGGCATCGGCCTGTGGAGCACGGCCGGCATCGCCGCAGCCCTCTACTACATGCCCCACACCACCCTGGTCACCGGCGGCCTTTTCC
>JBAPYE010000543.1:0-1522 GCA_049284575.1 Desulfobacterales bacterium | reverse complement strand
CATCGCTCGCCTCCTTTGGTCCGGGCCGCCCGGCTGCCGGTGAACTCCCTGCCGGTTTATAGGCAAGCGCAAGGTGCGCTGTCAAATGAAAACCGGCAGTATTTGTAGGGCCGCCCCCGGGCAGGGCGGGCGCGGATCCTCTGGTTTGGGATGATTGACAAGCCGTCAAAAGCGCTATAGAAAATTCCAGCGGGCAGCGGCTGCGGCGCGGCCATGGGGCGCTGAAAATTTTGCGGGCAGAAAAATGGCCCGCCTGGAATCGTGATTTAAGGAGGCGACATGACCCGTGTGGGCGTCATCGGGGCCACCGGCTATGCCGGGGCCGAGCTGGTGCGGATTCTCTGGGGGCACCCGGATGTGGAGCTGACCGTCATCACCTCCCGCCAGTACGCGGGTATGCGCTTCGATGCACTCTACCCGGCCATGGCCGGGGTGGTGCCCCTGACCTGCGAGGCTTACGACCCCGAGCAGGTCTGCGGCCGGGTGGAGGTGGTCTTCACGGCCCTGCCCCACAAACTGCCCATGGGGATCGTGCCCGGGCTGGCGGCCCGGGGCAAACGGGTGGTGGACCTGTCGGCGGATTTCCGTTTTCGCGAGCTGGCCCGCTATGAGGCCGCCTACCAGCCCCACAGTGCCCCCGAACTTCTGGCGGAGGCGGTCTACGGCCTCTGCGAGGTCAACGCCGAAGAGATCGCCGCCGCCCGGATCGTCGGCAACCCGGGCTGCTACCCCACCAGCATTCTCCTGCCCCTGGTGCCGCTCCTGGCCGGCGGGCTGCTGGAGCCCCACGGGCTGGTGGCCGACGCCAAGTCCGGGGTCAGCGGCGCCGGTCGGGGGCTGTCGCTTGGGACCCATTTCTGCGAGGTCACCGAATCCTTCAAGGCCTACAAGGTGGCCGTGCACCGCCACAACCCCGAAATGGACGAGGTCCTCAGCCGGGCGGCGGGGGAGCCCGTCCATCTGACCTTCGTGCCGCACCTGCTGCCCATGAGCCGCGGCATGCTGTCCACGATTTACGCCCAACCCCGGGAGGGGGTCCAGGCCGGCGATATGCGGGCCTGCCTGGAGGCCTTCTATGCCGGCCGCCCGTTTGTCCGCCTGCTGGACGACAGCCGCCTGCCGGATACCCGCAACGTCCGGGGCACCAATTTCTGCGACATCGGGTTTCGCCTGGACGCCGCCAACCGCCGGCTGATCCTGATGGGGGCGATCGACAACCTCGTCAAGGGGGCTGCCGGGCAGGCGGTGCAGAACATGAACCTCATGCTGGGGCTGGTGGAAACCGCCGGGCTGATGGCCGCACCGTATCCCCTCTAGCAGCGGGCGGTCCGGCAATCGCAGCGCTTGTGCCCACGCCAACCACAAGGGACGGGGGAGAAATGAAGATCACACAGCTTTCCGTTTTTCTGGAGAACCGCACCGGCCGGCTGGCCGACATCGCCGCCACCCTGGGCGACATCGGGGTCAATATCCGGGCCATGTCCCTGGCGGACACCACCGATTTCGGGGTCCTGCGGCTGAT
>JBAPYE010000542.1:0-2241 GCA_049284575.1 Desulfobacterales bacterium | reverse complement strand
CCATGCCGCCGCCCACCGACCCGCTGGCGGCCGGCGGCGGGGCCGAGGAGACCGGTGCCCGCAAGGGGTCAAACCCCGTCTGCTGCCTGGCCCAGATCTGACACTCGACCTTGTCTCTTTCCATCTGGGCGTTGCTCTGCCCGCGGCTGGGGAAAACAAAGAAATCCTGCGCCGCGGCGGCCTGGGCAAGAGAAAAAATGAGAAGAAAAACGGAAACGTTCAACACCGATCGCATCAAAACCTCCTTTGCTGGTCTGAAACCAGTGAACATTCGGGCCGCCTTGGAACGAACCGCGGCGGTTCCGGGATCTCCGTACAGGTGCGCACGGAACTTGTCAATACCATCCAAGCGCCGGCAAGATCCGCCGCACTCAGCGAGCCTCGATGCCGGCTGCTTGATAGGCGCGGGCGGCCGCCGCCACACAGCGATTGGCCCCTCCGGTGCCCAAGTCACTGAAAGCGGTCAGCAGGAAGACCGGATTGACCAGGCCGGCCAGCAGCCCCGTGCGCAATAAGCGCCGCCGGCTGGGCAGGCGCGCCACCGCTACCCGGGGTGTAGCCAAGGTGCCCGTGATTGCCACCGGATTGGCCAGGCTGACCAGACTCAGCCGCTTGGGCCGCGGCGCCAGCAAAAGATCCAGTGCTTCCGTCTGTAGATCCAGCACGCCGCTGCCGGCCACCGTGATGCGCCGGGTATCCAGGAGGAAATCCTCCAGCTCTGCCAGCCCCTGCTTCAATTCGATGTGCGCAACGGCGCAATTCATTTCGGTCACGTTTTCCCGCTGCCAGCGGGGGGAGAGCATGGTCGGGATGAGGTCCGCCGCCCAGAGATCCAGGCCGCGGCCTGAAATCCGACCATCGCCGGTGATCAGGGTGACGCGCCCGACCGCATTGCCCAGCAGGCTGCGCAGGGTGGCGCCGGCACCGGAGAGCTCGACATGCAGATCGATCCGCCCCTCGACCAGATCCGCATTCTGCGCTGTAGGCTGCAACAGCCGGAAGTCGAGCCCCTGGGTGTATATCCGCACCCTGACCATTGGTGGACTGGCCGCGGCATCGATCTCAAGTTGGCCGTCGGCCCGTTCACCGGCCGCCCCGGTAATGACAGGCGAGAGGTGCAATCGGGCGTTTCGCAGCCTCAGAGTGGAGGCCAGACCAACGTGCGCCCCGGTCTCGGTGACGATGCGCCCCGCCCCGACGGCAAGATCCAGGTCCAGCGCATCGAAGAGGTCGGTGGGAAAACGGACGTCCGGGATGATCCTGGCTGGGTCCGTCGCCGCGCCCTTGCCCGCGCCCCCGTCCGCAAGCGCCAGATCGCTTAAATGGAGCGTCCCGGCCTGGATGCGACCCGCGATTTCGGGGCGCGCGGTCGCGTCCACCACGACCACGTCCGCCTGGAGGTCGCTCTTCCCGACGCGCAGTTCCCCTTTGTAGGTGTACCGGTTGCCGCGACCTGAAACCCTGCCCGTGGCCTGGAACGCGCCCCGCAGCGGCAACGCGACGCCCAGCAGCGCATCAAGACCCTGGATTTCCTTGCCCGTCAGGTCGTGGGTGAGGTCAAACGCCTGCCGCCGCAAGGGCCGCGTGACGACACCTTCGGCACGCAGCTGCACATCCGCGGCCTGAAGGGTGGCCCGCACGGGCAGCGGACCGTCCTTTCGGAAAAGTTCGGCGAGGGTCCCGGCGCCAAGGGTCGCGTCGAAGGGCGTCTGGTTCAATGTCCCGGCCAAGGTGGCCGAGACCGGACGCCCCGCGCTGACGCTCAGCGCGGCGTTCGTCACGACCAGCGCCAGCGGTTTGGACATCAACTTGCCGGAATATTTCACGCTGGCCGGTGAAATTTTAACGCTGATTTCCGCCGCTGTGCGCAGCGCGCCCAGGGTCCGCCCGGTGCTGCGGCCCTCGAAACGAACCGCATCGACGCGGCCGGTCAGGACCGCGGGCAGTTTGAGAAGCCCCAGCATCTTCCCTGCGTCGATGCGCCCCGTGGCAGCCTGCAGCCGAAGGCTGGGCGTGGCGCCGGAGGCCGTCACCGCCAACTGCCCCTCCAGGTCGGTGCCGGCCAGACGGCCGCGGAAGGCGGCGTCGAGGATGCCGCCTGCCACTTTCAGGGTGACTTTCAGATTTTCGACGGGTACGGCGCTGTCGGCCACGCTGTTTACCGCCAGCTCCAGCCGGGCGTCGAGAAATTCCAGCCAGTCGAGCCTGACGGGGGTGTCCGCCAGGCCGGCCGGCCTGGCC
>JBAPYE010000541.1:0-3263 GCA_049284575.1 Desulfobacterales bacterium | reverse complement strand
ACGCACAGCCGATTGCACTGCCGACCACTTCCGTGATCGGCAAGTTGTCAATCGAGTTTCAACGATCCAAGAACACGGATAGGATCCGGCGGGCACAGGAGACCCGAAAAGGCTACCGTTTCGGCGGTCAAGAAAAAAGCATGCGCCCTCGCCTGGCCATCCACGAGCTGTTTTTCGGTCCCGATATCAAGAAGGCCCTGGCGTCCCATCTGATTCTGTTTCTGCGCTGCTTCGCCCCCCGGCCGCTATTAATCAAGCGCCTGGGTGATCACCCGGTTGCCACGCTGTTGAATACCTACTTGCCGATGATCGAAGCGAAGATTCCGCGCGCGATGTCAATGAAGCATGTGACCGGAAATGGAACCGGCGCTGCGATATCACCGGCAACGGCCATGTCCGCCATGATATCGGCAGGGTCCGGGACGGGCTGAGGCAGTCGGCTGAATCGATTTCGGGACATACTGCGTAGAGGTGACATACCCATGGACACAGAAAAAAGCGCGAATGCGCCGGAAGTCCTGTCGCGGATCAGGCAAGGCCTCGAGCAGCATCTGAAAGACGGCCGGGTCACGGTGAGCGCGGACCTGACCGAGCTCGATGTGTTAGGACCTGTGTTTGAGTTCGTGTTTGATGACGCGCGGTTGCATCTTTGCGATGCGGCGATCCGGGTTGACGGAAAGGTGATGGTCATCGGAAGCGCTTCGGTTTACGGGGTGGCCGGGGTTTACACGACCGTCGCGTTCGAGGCCCAGGAGGGTCGTATTGTGTTCCGGCTGACCGCACAATTTCCGTTTACGACGAAATTGACCTTGCCGGGCATCAGCGGATTTTCCGTAAGCGATGTTCGACTCTCGGTCGAGACCTTCCTCGATGACCGCCTGATGAATGTTTTCCTAAGCGGCAAACTTCAAATTCAAAAACTCGAAATTCCCATTGTGATGCAATTTCCGAACGTTGCAGAGAACTGGCTGCTGACGTCGACACTGGAGGTTGAATTGCCGCGGCTCAATGTCGTCAGCGCATTTCTGGGCGGCGGGCTGAGTGCCTGGGTGCCGGCGACGCTCGAGGCTGCCGGCGCCTTTGCCATGCGCGATCTGCAGTTGATTTTCAATCCGGCGGCGGTATCCGTGGATCTGATCTCGGCCCGGGTGGGATCGCTCGAGGCCGCGACGACCTGGGAACTGATTCCGGGACATCTTTGGCTCAGGGAGCCGGTGCTGGAACTGGGGATCGCTCATCTCACGGACAGCCGGCGACGTGAGGTGGTCGGGAGCATAGCCGGGATTCTTGCGATCGGATCGGTCGACCTGCATGCGGCGGCCGGCAAATTCTCGGAAGCGGAACCTTGGGTGTTTCGCGGCGGCCTGCTGCCGGGTGAATCGATCAGTTTGAACGCAATCGCGAATCAGTTGCTGCCCAAAGAGGTTTCCCTTCCCGGTGAGCTTCGCGACGTCCGGATCACGGACATCGATATCGAGGCGGCCCCGCAAAAAGGCGAATTTGCGCTGAGCGGCAAGTCCGCAAGCGCGTGGCAGATCCCGCTGGGTGTGGGGCAGTTGACGGTCGTTGGTCTAGACCTTTCCGTGGAGCGCGTCGCCGCCGCTGGCCAGGAGAAAGGGATGACGACCACCTGTCAGATTGACGGGCAGGGGACCCTGACCCTGGATGTTGCTGACGGCGTTTCAGCCGACCTGTCGGGCACCGTGCGCTTCCAGGCCAGCCGGGAACGCGCAGGATTCACGTTCAAAGCGCAGGGACCCGGGGGCAATCGGCTGACTCTGGAGATTCCGACCGGGGTCCCGACGATCCGCCCTGAAGTCCGGTTCACCTTCGACGAAATCGCCATCGACCACACCGAAGATGGCTGGCGTGTTCATGCCGACGCCACCACCCAGTTCGCCGGGCTGCCGGCCTTTATGACAGCGGCCATTCCCGGCACACGGCTCTCTCTGGTGCCAGACGAGCCGCGAATGTGGTCCTTCACCGCCGGCCGGGGAGAGCTGGCTTTTGCCATCGATCGCCTGTGGGAGGGGGAGCTTCCCCGGATTCCCCTGCCCGCCATCCCGGTCAAGGGAAAAGAGCTCTCGCTCGGGATTATTTGCCTGGACGTCAGCGACTGGAAAATTCGTCTTGGCAAGCAGTCCCCGGCCGATTCAAAAATCGCCCTTCAGGCGACGATACAGGTGGCGGTTTCCGAGGAAATCAATAGACTCTTCGGGGTTGAATCGGACGGGCGCACACCGTGGCTGAAATTCTTTAAATCGTTTGCGCCAGGGGCAGAGGCCCCCCTTGCCAAGGCCACCGGGATCCGGCTGAGCCTCTCGGAGAAGGGGATCACAGCCTTGCCCCAGGGCTCTCCCATCAATCCTGTGCAACCGGACGACCATGGGCTGTACCACATTTCCCTGGGACCGGGGGGGCAGTTTGGCCAATTGAGCACGCGGATGCCGATGTTTCGCTTCGACGGCGTCGGATGGGCCGCCACGGGTGAATGGCATATCGAGAAACCCTTGCAGCTGCCGCTGCTGCCAGCCAAGGCCGCCCTGGCACAGGCGGGTCTCGGCCTGTTGGCCCAAGTCCTCCCCGAAGCGGTCCCGCTGGGCGATATCCAGCTGGTGGATGCCAACAATCGGCTCAGCTTCGGGCCGTGGCTTGACAAGACAACACAGCACCCGGGTGCCGCCAAGATTCCCAAGGAGATCCTACAAGCCCTGCACGCACTGGAAAGAACTGCGGAGAAGCTGCTCGAACGCACCCCCGGTCTGTTCAACGAGTACCTCGACTTTCGCATGCCCACCGATCTGGCCTTTGCGATCGAGGTTCGCGGGGGCGGCGGACTCAAGCTCGATCTGACCACGCGCCCAAATGAAGACGCCCCTCCCAGGCCGCTCAAATTGCTTTTGCCGTTTATGGACCCGACGACGGGTATCCCGGAATTGTTAGGCATTGAACTGATTTCACTCTCGGTGGGAGAAATCCTGGGCGGTGCTCTTTTCCTGCTCGAGGTGGACGGGAAGTGCGATCGGTTTGACCTGATCGCCATGGCGTTGTGCCTCTCCACGGGTTATTTGGCCGACGGCAAAACAAGCTCCAAGGAGTTCCAGCGCGCCTTTACGCTGGACCGCCTGCTCGCCGTGATCCCGGCCGCCACGCCGGTCCCGATCCCCCTTTTTTATGGAGAGATCGGTATTTCGTACTACGGCTGGGAAATGCTGCGGTTCGAAACCCACTGGCACTTTCCGCTGCCCGATGCCGGCTTATTC
>JBAPYE010000540.1:0-3224 GCA_049284575.1 Desulfobacterales bacterium | reverse complement strand
GCACTGCGGGACGCCGCTCAACTCACGCTGGAGCGCCCCTCTGCCCGCGCCGGTCCTATGGCGCTGCTGACGATGGCGGCCTGGTCGCGCCGATAGATGTGGGGGTAGCCGGTGGCGGGGCTGGCCGCCGCATCGCGCCCGATATAGCACAGTTCCCCGCCGAGCGCCGCTTCCAACCGCGGCCGAACAAAGCTCCAGGCGCCCATGTTGGCCGGCTCCTCCTGAACCCAGCACCATTCCTGGCAGCGCTTGTACTTTTTGATCAGCGCCGCCAGCTGCGCCTCGGGGTAAGGGTAAAGCTGTTCCAGGCGGACCAGGGCGATATCGGTTTTCTCCAGATCCCGGCGCCGCTGGGACAGTTCATAGTAGAGCTTGCCGCTGCAAAAAAGGGTTTTGCGGGGGGCCTTGGGGTTCTCCGGGTCCCCCAGCACTTCCTGGAAGCCGCCGCTGCTCAGCTCGCCCAGGCTGGAAACCGCCAGCGGGTGCCGCAGCAGGCTCTTGGGGGTCATGACCACCAGGGGTTTGCGAACCGACCGCAGGGCCTGCCGGCGCAGCAGGTGAAAGTACTGGGCCGGTGTGGTGGCATTGCAGACCTGGAGATTGTCCCCTGCGCACAACTGCAGGAAACGCTCCAGCCGGGCGCTGGAGTGCTCCGGGCCAAGCCCGTCCAGACCGTGGGGCAGCAGCAACACCAGCCCGCTCAGGCGCTGCCATTTGGCCTCCCCGCTGGCGATGTAGAGATCGATCACCGACTGGGCATTGTTGGCAAAATCACCGAACTGGGCCTCCCAGAGGACCAGCCCTGCGGGCCGGGCGATGGCGTAGCCGTATTCGAAGCCCAGCACTCCGGTTTCAGAGAGCATGCTGTCGAAGGCCTCGAAATGCGCCTGATCCGCGCCGAGGTGATCGAGGGGCACATGGCGCTCGCCGCTCTTGACGTCCACCAGGGAACAGTGCCGCTGGCTGAACGTGCCGCGCCGGCTGTCCTGGCCGCTGAGGCGCACCGGCTGGCCCTGGGCCACCAGGGAAGCGAAAGACAGGCTTTCGGCGTTGGCCCAGTCGATCCCGACGCCGTTTTCCACCGCCTCCAGCCGCTTTTGCAGCAGGCGCTCCAGCTTGGGATTGATGCTGAAACCCTCGGGAAGCGCCTGCAGCTGCCGGGCCAGGTGCTGCAGGGTTTTACGGGCGACCCCGGTCTTGAAGGGTGCGGAGTCCCAGCGCCCGTGAAAGCCTTTCCAGTTTTCGTAGAAGCGCTGCTCGGGCAGCGCGCAGGCCTGATGGTGGGCGGCCTCGTAGGCCTCCTCCAGCTCGCCGTTGATCTCGGCTTCAAAGCCGGTCAGGGCCTCGTCGCCCCCCCCACCCTCCTCCTGCAGCTGGCCGGCGTAGAGCTGGTATAGCGGCGGTCTTTCGCGGATGCGGTCGTACATCTGCGGCTGGGTGAAGTAGGGCTCGTCGCCTTCGTTGTGGCCGTAGCGGCGAAAACAGACCACGTCCACGACCACGTCCTTGGCAAAGGTGCGCCGGTAGTCCCAGGCCAGGCGCGCCACATGCACCAGGGCCTCGGGGTTCTCGCCGTGCACGTGAAAAACCGGCACCATCAGCATCTTGGCGATGTCGGTGGAATAGCGGGTGGAGCGGGCATCTTCGGGCAGGGTCGTATACCCGATCTGGTTGTTGATCACCAGATGGACCGTCCCGCCGGTGCGGTAGCCCTCCAGCTGGGAGAGGTTGAGGGTCTCCATCACAACGCCCTGGCCGGCAAAGGCCGAGTCCCCGTGCACCAGCACCGGCAGCACCCGGGCGCCGGCATCCGCGCCGACCAGGTCCTGCCGGGCGCGCGCGAAGCCCTCCACCACGGGGTTGACCGACTCCAGGTGGCTGGGGTTGTTGATCAGCACCATGCGCAGGGAGCCGCCGGCGGCGGTTTCAAGATCGGCCAGGTAGCCGTTGTGGTATTTCACGTCGCCGGCGCCGACAATTTCATCGGGGCTGTAACAGTTCTCAAACTCGTTGAAGATCTCGAAGTAGGGCTTGCCCAGAACGTGGGCCTGGATGTTCAGGCGCCCGCGGTGGGCCGTCCCCAGGATGATTTCGCGGCAGCCGCCGTCCACGGCCCGCCCCACGAGGCTGTCGAAAAACGGGATCACGCCCTCGGCGCCCTCCAGTGAAAAGCGGGTCTGCCCCAGGTACTTTTTGTGCAGAAACGCCTCGAAAAGACCGGCCTGGGCGAGTTTGCGCAGCACCCGGAGCCGGGTGTCGGTGGAAAGCTGCGGGCGGTTGCGGGCGGGTTCCATGCGTTCCTGAAGCCACGCGCGCTCCGCGGGGTCCTGAAGGTGCATGTACTCCACGCCGATGGAGCGGCAGTAGGTCGCGCGCAGCGCCTGGATGATCTCCCGCAGGGGCGCCTGTTGGTCCTCCCCGCCAAAGCGGCGGTTGAAAAAGGGCGTGTCCAGATCGGCGGCGGAAAGGCCGAAGGCCTCCAGGCTGAGCAGCGGGTGATCGGTGGGACAGGCCACCAGAGGGTCCAGGCAGGCCAGCAGATGGCCGAGATCGCGGTAGGCGTATATCAGGGCATCCACCCGGCTTTGCTTGCGCACCTGCGCTTCGTCGCAGGTGCCCCCGCCCGGCGCCCCAGGGGCAAGCCGGGTCATCCCCAGATCGAAGCCTTCGAAGAAAAACCGCCAATCCGCCGCGACGGCTTGCGGGTCCTTGCGCCAGAGGGCATAGTGCTGATCGATGACCTCGAGATTCAACGTTTCCGAAAGAGCCATGCGGAAAACACCTCCCTGAATTTTAAGCCAGGCATGCGCGGGGATGGCGGCAGCGGTCGTTTCAGGCGTCTGCAGCGGCCGCCAGTTGGCCGAACCAGCCCACCACGAGCTCGGCGATCTTTTGGCGGTGGGCTTCCTGGCTGAACATGTGGTCGGCACCGGGGATAACCGCCAATTGGGCGCCTTCCGGGTTGAGATCGCGGGCCCGGTAAGCTTCAGCCACCGGCACGATTTCGTCCTGATCGCCGTGCACCACCAGCAGCGGGACTTGCAAGCCCGCGACGGCGGCCGGCAGATCGTAGCGGTCGGCATCCCCGAAAAAGCCGTCGGTCAACTCCAGGGTGCGGCCCCGGCTCACGAAGCTCACCCGCCCCCGGGTCTCGAGTTCGGCCCGCAGGTTCGGGCTCAGAAAGTGGGCGGGCGTCATGCCCGCCAGCCGGCCGGCCAGCGCGC
>JBAPYE010000539.1:0-16290 GCA_049284575.1 Desulfobacterales bacterium | reverse complement strand
CAGCAACCTTGTCGACGAAAGCTTTTTCTCCGGCAAACAAACCCTGAGTGATTTAATCAGTGCCCTTCGGGATACCCGTGGATGGTCGGAAAAATTGGCTAAAAGACAGCTGGCAACGCTTATGCGGCTTCTGAAATCGAGGGGGCTTGTTTATGAACAACCGGTCTGTTGAAGAGGGGCTTTCAGCTCCAGTGAATGTTACCTGGGAAATGACGTATGCATGCAACTTGTCATGTATTCACTGTCTATCCGATTCAGGTCGGAAAAAACCCGGTGAACTTACGACCGATCAGTGCCTCTGGGTGATTGATGAGCTGGCCCGCAATAAGGTTTTCCAGTTTAATATTGGCGGGGGTGAGCCCTTTATGCGGCCAGATTTCTTGGACCTCATGGATCACGCCCATGAAAAAGGGATGGTCACGTGCATCAGTACCAATGGGACACTCATCGATGATGATGTCGCCCGGCGGCTGAATCACCGCCTGGTGTATATTCAAGTGAGCCTTGACGGGGCCACCGCCCGGTCCAATGATGCCATTCGCGGTAAAGGCAGTTTCCGCAAGGTGATCAAAGCACTGGAATGCCTAAAAAAGGAAGACATCGAGGTCAGTATTAACACGGTCTTGACCCGGCGCAGTATTTCCGAACTCGATAAACTTGCGGATTTGGCGGCCTCCTTCGGTGCCAAACTGCGCGTTTCGCGATTCAGGCCGTCGGGAAGAGGGAAAAAAACATGGTCGGAACTGAATGTCTCCCATGCGCAAATGCTTGATTTTTCTCACTGGCTCGGTGAGCATTTGAAAGTTTCCACAGGGGATTCTTTTTTTTCGGTTTCCACCGAAGAGCGACGCTCCCTGGGTTTAAATATGTGCGGTGCTTGCAAGCTTACCTGTTGTCTTTCGCCCCTGGGGGGAGTCTATCCCTGCGCATTTTTGCAGGAAGAGGAATTTTACGCGGGAAAACTCCCGCAGGAATCGTTTGCTGATATTTGGCAAAATGCCCCCGTTTTTCAATCCTTCCGCGAATTGGAAATCAAATCCTGCGAGTCTTGCCATCGGTTTGATCTCTGTCACGGCGGATGTCCGGCGATTGCCTATCATACCCAGCGGAAGTTGGGTATAGCGGACCCCGGATGCCTGGAAAATTGCGTGCGCGTGAAGATGTCGGCCGCGGTGAATGCCTGAAATTTTAGTTGCAACCCTGTCCAAGGGCTAAGAATCGCGAAAGATGGGGCAAGGCCTGGTGGCCTTTTCCGGCGGAGTGGACAGCTCCCTGCCCTCGAAAGTTGTCCTTGGCATCTCGGGAGGCCGATCAACCATTCATGTACTTATAAGGGAACCCTATGGATAAAATATTGAGAATCAACATGGGGGCCACCAATGGCCCCAGCTTCACGGAAGAACCGATAGGCGATTATGCCGGTATGGGGGGGCGCGGATTGACATCGATGATTGTGGGCAAGGAGGTGCCACCGACCTGCCATCCATTGGGGGAGGACAATAAGCTGGTCATTGCCCCGGGTCTGTTGAGTGGTACCGCAGCAGCCATGTCAGGTCGAATTTCCGTGGGCTGCAAAAGCCCGCTGACCGGTGGAATCAAGGAGTCCAATTCCGGCGGTCAGGGTGCGCAGGTACTGGCCCGATTGGGTTACGCGGCGATCGTATTGGAGGGCAAGCCCAAGGATGATACCCTTTACAAGGTGTTAATCACCAAAGAGGGGGTCTCCATCGAAGCGGATAACACTTTGAAGATGCTCGGCAACTATGATCTGATCGAAAAATTACGGGCGGCCCACGGGGAAAAGGTTGCCTGCATTTCCATCGGTCCGGCCGGTGAAATGAAATTGGCGGCGGCATCGGTGGCCTTTACCGACATGGAACAACGTCCCACCCGCCATGCCGGCCGAGGCGGTGTCGGTGCCGTGATGGGATCCAAGGGTGTCAAGGCGATCGTTCTGGACGATACCGATATGAAAATGCGGCCGGCCAAGGATCCGGAAAAATTCAAGGCGGCCAACAAGGCATTTGTGGCAGGCCTGAAGAAGCATCCGGTTACGGGAGAGGGTCTTCCAACCTTCGGAACCAATGTGCTGACCAATGTGTTAAACGAGGCCGGCGGTTATCCCACCCACAATTTCAGTTCCGGGCGGTTCGACGGGGCAAGCAGGATCAGTGGCGAGACCCAGGCCGATTTGGAAAACAAGCGCGGCGGTGAAGGATCGGCCACCCACGGTTGCCATCGGGGCTGTGTGATCCGTTGTTCGGGTACGTTTTATGATAAAAACGGCCGCTTTCTGACCAAACAACCCGAGTACGAAACGGTGTGGGCCCATGGCGGCAACTGCGGCATCGATGATCTGGATGCCATCGCCATGATGGACCGAATGGACGATGACTACGGGCTGGATACTATTGAAATGGGTGCCACGATTGCGGTTGCCATGGAAGCGGGGTTGGCGAACTTCGGCGATGCAAAAGGGGCGATCAACCTGCTCAAAGAGGTCGGTAAAGGGTCTCCTCTCGGCCGTATTTTGGGCAATGGTGCAGCCGTGACCGGCAGGGTCTTCGGTGTGGAACGGGAACCCGTCGTTAAAGGTCAGGCCATGCCGGCCTACGATCCCAGAACGGTACAAGGCATCGGCGTGACCTATGCCACCACGACCATGGGTGCGGATCATACCGCCGGGTATGCCGTGGCGACCAATATCCTCGGGGTTGGGGGCAGCGTGGATCCGCTGAAACCCGAGGGACAGGTCGAACTTTCCCGGAACCTCCAGATCGCCACAGCGGCCATCGATTCAACAGGAATGTGCTTGTTCATCGCCTTTGCGGTTCTGGACCAGCCGGAGACCTTTCAGGCCCTTATCGATCTCCTGAATGCATTCTACGGGTTGGAAATGACCGGTGACGATGTGGTCGCATTGGGCAAAAAGATCCTGACAACAGAAAGAGCGTTTAACGATAAGGCCGGATTTACATCGGCACACGACCGGCTGCCCGACTTCTTTCACAAGGAAAAATTGCCTCCCCACAATATCACCTTTATGGTAAAAGATGAGGAACTCGACGAAGTCTTCAACTGGTAGCCCGCCCCGGCGGTGTTTCCGAATACGTGTTTGAAATAAAAGGACGGGGAGCTTCCGGCGGAAACTCCCCGTCTTTGCCTGTAATTCAACTTTAAGGATACCCGATTGAAAAATCAAACGTCTACAACACTTACATTTGTTTTAAATTGGATGTCCCTATGATCAAGGCTGAAACAATTCAACTGAAAGATGCGTTTTCGCGGGAGTCGGGAAGACAAATGGGGGAGGGCCTGATCAAAAAATTGGGCCAGCCACCGGATGCCTGCTGGTTGTTCTGCTCTCCGGGAAAGGGCCTGAGGGCCCTGGTTAAAGGCGTTTATGAAACCGTCGGCACCCGAACGCTCATCGGATGCACCACCGCCGGTGAAATCTGCAGCGACGGTTTCAGCGCCGGATCGGCCGTACTGGGCGGCATTGTGTCTGATCAAATCGGCTTTGAAACGGTCTTCGTTAATGACATCAGTCGCAACAACGAGCAGGCCGGCAGGGATCTGGCAACAGCCTTCTCCGATTCGGTCCACTACGTTCAACTCTTTTCGGATGGCATTACCGGAAATGGTTGCGGTATTTTGCGAGGTATGGCCTCCGTATTTGCCAGGGACGTTTCCGTTTCGGGCGGGACCTCGGGGGATGCGGGGGAATTTTTAAAGACATGGCAATTCATGGGCGATCGAGTGCTTACCGACTCAGCCGTGGCCATCGGATTTAGCGGAGATTTTAAGTTGGGCACCGGAGTCCAGAGCGGATGGTCACCCATCGGCCTGCCTAAAAAAGTGACGCGATCCGCCGGCAACGTCCTCTATGAGCTGAACAGTGAATCGGCGCTGAATGTGTATCAGCGGTTTTTGGGTAAGCATGCGGAAAAATTACCGGCCGTGGGCGTAGAATATCCTCTGGGTCTCATCGACCAAATCGAGGATCTTGACGGAAACGACCATCTGCTGTTACGCGCAACCATGTCGGTGAACCGAGAGGAAGGGTCGATCCGTTTTGCAGGGGAAATACCCGAAGGCGCCATGGTTTATCTCACCTGCGGTGACCGAACCTCCATCCTGGATGCCACGGAAAAGGCCGTTCGTATGGCCATCGAGGCCTTGGGAGACACGCAACCAGCCATGGTCTTCTTCTATTCCTGCATGGCCAGAAAGACCGTCCTGGGGCTACGAACGAAAGAAGAAATCGAGCGGGTTTGCTCTCAATTCGAACCGGCCGTGCCGGTTATGGGGTTCTATTCCTACGGTGAATATTGCCGCGTCAGGACCGGCGGCCCGAGCCTGCTTCACAATGAAACCGCAACCATTGCCATAATCGGGGTCTGATCCGTGCGTCGCACCAGAATGCTGCAAAAGCAAATGACCGATCTGCAGGAACTGTTAGAGATATCGGAGCGTAAAGCCGACATTCTTACGAACCTGCTCAAAGAGGCCAGTGCGGAATATGAGCAGACCCTGAAAAAGATCCAGGTATCCGAGGCAAACTTTCGGGCCATTTTTGAAAACGTGCCCGATGCCATCTATCTTATCGATATCGATACCCACCGGATCCTTGATTGCAATCCCTCTATCCAGAAATGGCTCGGATACACCCGGGAAGAGTTCATAGGCATGCGGCTACACGAGATTCTTGAGCCCGGCGCCAAAAATGTTCATGAAAATATTCGAAAGGCCTTCCAGGAGGGATTGGTTCACGTTCAGGAACGCCGATTCCAAAAGAAGGACGGCACGATTGTCGATGCCGAATTGACCGGAACGATTGTGGTCTATGAGGGCAAAAACTGTTTTGTGGCCCTCATCCGGGATGTTACCGAGCGAAAACAGATAGAAGCCCTGTCCCGATATAAAGAACTTTTCGAGAGTGTCAGCGATGCGGTGTTCATCAATGACAGACAGGGTCGATTTCTGGAAGTCAATGACGTGGCCTGTGATTGCTTGGGGTATTCGAGAGATCAGTTTTTGAATAGCACATTGAGGGATTTGACCTGTGTGGAATACTACGGCGTGCTATCGGAAATGGGCCGTCAGGTCAGCAAGGAACGGTCTTACCAATTTGAAATCAACATGCTGAGCAGCAAGGGCGTGACGATACCTTTTGAATTTCAGGGGCGGATCATCTCGTACCTAAATAGGTCGGCCTTTTTGAGTGTCGCCCGGGACATGAGTATACGCAAAAAACTCCAAGAAACCCTGATCAATTCGGAGCGGCTCTCCGCCGTAGGCGAAATGGCCAGCGGTGTGGCCCATAACTTTAATAACCTGCTTCAAATGATCATGGCCGGGGCCGAGGCCGCCAAAAACAAGATTGAATCGGGTAAAATCCGTGACTGCCAGGAGGCCATTCAAAATATTATCAATGCCTCCCATAGAGGGGCGGATGTGGTAAGGCGCATCAAGGATTTTACCTTGGTAAGGCCCGACGGTTTGGACGAAGGTGCCGTCTTCGATCTGGAGGCCCTGGTTGCGGAAGCCATCGAATTGACCCAACCCCTTTGGAAACCTCCTTCATCCCCCAGAAAATACCATCTCAACTTTCTGAAAAAGGGCGATTGCTGCATCAAGGGGAAATCCTCTGAAATCTATGAAATGCTAGTCAATCTGATTAAAAACGCGCTGGAAGCAATGCCCCAGGGCGGTGTGCTGACCCTTCGGACCTATTCTCAGGAGAGTGACGTTTTTTTGAAAATTGCGGACACTGGCCAGGGTATTTCGGAAGAACATATCCAACGCATTTTCGAACCGTTTTTCACGACCAAGGGTACCCAGAGCAGCGGACTGGGGCTGTCGTCGTGCTACGGCATCGTGAAAAAACATTACGGGGAGATTCAGGTGAACAGCACGCCGGGAAAAGGCACTGAATTTGTATTAACATTCCCCCAATCTAAACCCCTTGACGTCCCGGAAACGACGGCAACACGTACCATCAAAAAACAACCCCCCATACGGTTTCTGGTGATTGACGATGAAATTAACATTCTCAAGGCGGTGGAGATGTATTTCGAAGACTCTGAAATCGATATCTTTACGGCCACGACAGCGCGTGAGGGAATTTATTTCATAGAAAATGACCGGTTCGACGTTATTTTATGCGATTTGGGCATGGATGACATGAACGGCCTGGAAGTCGGAAAATGGGTGGGAGATTATTGCCGCCGCCAAGGCATTTCAAAGATACCGTTTCTACTATACACGGGGTTGGACACGCAGCTTGATACCATCAAACTCAAAGAATCAGGCATCGACCGGGTTGTCAACAAACCCACCCCCTGCCAGGACCTGCTGCACATCATCGGCGAGATGGTTACTGTCCGAAAATCATCGCAGGAAGAAAACTATGGGAGATGACAATAGCCAGAAACAGGCAAAGCTCAATAATGAGCTAAAACAGGCAATGTATTCCCACGACTATGCAGAGGCACGGCGCTTGATCGATAAAGGTGCGGACCCAAACACGACGAATGGATGGGGCTCTCCTTTTATTTGTTGGTGCGCTGAAAAGGGTCGGATTGATTTGATTGATTTTGCGCTTGAAAAAGGCGCTGATGTCAATGCGGCCAACAAGAGCGGTGAGACTGCCCTGCATAAAGCCGCTCAGTTGGGAATAGTGAATGTTATAAATCACTTGATTGATAGCGGAGCCAATATCAATCATAAGAACATCTATGATACGACACCCCTTTTTGTCGCCGCTCGCAGTGATCAACCAGAGGCGGTGAAGACGCTTCTTGCCAGAGGTGCGGATCCTTCCATTAGAAATTATAATGGCGTTTCCGCAGCACAGAAAGCTAAAGAAAAAGGTCACGACGCGATTGTGGCCTTGTTGGCGGAACGCCGGCCGTAAACCGCTTTTCGAAGATCGCATCGGTCTTCAGCTGAGAAGCAATCTCCGTGGGCCGAATAGGCCCGTCCCATGCACCCGGCCCCACATCCTGCATAATCCGGGCAGTCTTTGCAGATATCTAATTGGGTGAGGCGGGATCGGCTGATCTGCTGCAATCGGGCCCATGAATCGATTTTTTCTGAGATGGCGGTGGTAAGGGAGCGGCCGTAGGCACGAGTGGCCGCGAAGTCGTCTGCCTGCAGCATGACGCAGGGGTAGAGATTTCCCTTTGCCGTGATGTAAGGGGTTTCGATGAAGGTGCAGCATGTGCCGGCGGCATCGGCGGTATCCATGAACCATTCCAATGCGGCAATGTTGCCGATTCTGTGATAGCGATCTCTGAAGGTCTTATCGCGTTGGTAGCGTGCCAGCAGCTTCTCATATTGAGCGGGTGTGGGCGGTGCAAGACCGCCCGGTTGCGCGGCCCGCCCGCCAATGACCAGGGTGCCCGTGACGAATTGGCCGATACCCATGTCGTCGGCAATCTTTAGAAGACCGGGGATGTCTTCAAAATTATGCTGCATCTCGGTAAAGGTGATGCAGACCCGAGGGGCCATTCCGCTTTTTTGTAAGCGTCGCAGCCCCTGCATGGTCAGGTCGAAGCTTCCCGACCCTCTGACCCGATCATGCGGCACCGCTGTTGCCCCTTCGAGACTCGTCTGAATGATCAGCCCCTGGTCTTTTAAAGACAAGAAGGCATCTACATGCGCCGGTGTGATCAGGATGGCGTTTGTCTGGAGACGGACTTCTTCGACCCCCGGCCGGGAACATGCGAACGAAAGCAGATCAAACCAGTCGGGATGGGTCAGGGGCTCGCCACCCGTGATAACGATTTTTTCGGCGCCCAGGGCCGCAAAGCCTTCAATCAGCCGCGACACCTGATCTCTGGGCACCTGCGACAATTTCTCGTCAGGACCGCTGACCGGCCAGCAATGGCGGCAACTCAGGTTGCAGCGGTTGGTCACGGCCAGGGTCACCGCCCGGGGCGGTTTCAGCCCAGCTTCGACCAACCGCCGGATGATATCCGTTTTTGTCGGACTCATATTGTTAACCCTTGCGGTATTGATGATTCCTTTCTCTGGCTGCGATTATTTTGCAGGCTCGCTGATCATCTGCCATATGGCGATGTCCACCGGTTCCTTAAACAGGTCATCGGCTTTTCCCAACAACTCTTTCAGGTACGGCATTGCCAGATGCGCATCCAGATCTTTCTGGCTGACCCAGTTTTCATAGAGCATGAAAAGAGATCGATCGTCGGTGGTTTGGTGAAGGTCGTAGTTGACACACCCGGCTTCTGCCCGGGTCGGTGCAATCAAGGCCAGGATCGCGTCTCTGGCCGTATCTTCCATACCGGCTTTTGCTTTGAATGTCGCCACAACGGTGACTTTTCCATCAGCCATGCGTGACCTCCTTTGGTTGGTTTATCCTTCGGCGGTTGTTGGATCGATCAACCGTCTGACCTGCGAGATTTTGTTGGCTGGAAAGCCGCCTTCCTGCGCATGCTTTTCGATCATTTCCTTGTTGGGGGCTATGTAGACACAATAAATTTTATCATCGGTGACAAAGCTTTCCACCCACTGAATCTGGGGCCCTAATTCACCCAGCACCTGGCATGATTTTTGTGAAACGCCCCGCATCTGATCGTCTCCAAGATCCCCGGCGCCCGGTAATTCGCGTTCTATGATGTACTTTGGCATGTGATTACTCCTTTTGGGGTGGTTAATAATTGTTTTTGCACTGTAATTTGAGCATCATGTTAAAAAAATGACTGTCTATGCGACGTACTTATCCAGCCCCATGTGGTGGTGCATGTGCAGAAATCGCTTTTTGCCCATCTTTGGCAGCATTGAGAGATACGTCCACCCTTCACATGGCAGACTGTAGCGCTCGAGCCCCGGTTCGGTGCAATCACGGCATTCAGGAAACTGGCCGGCATGGCGACGGATTCGGACGGCCTCATCCGATGCCAGCAGCGTCTCAATGGGGGTTTGCGTCACATTTCCCGGGCTGGCATCGATGATCGGGCAGGGATACAGCGCCCCCTGGCTGCGGATGAAAAAATAGTTGAACCCGCAGGAACAGGGTTTTTTCATCTGACCCGTTTTAAAATAGCGCATCAGGCAAGCGTCGTGAAATGACCACCGGGAGGCCTGTTTTTGGAAAAAGCGGATCATCTCCTGCACTTCTCCCGGCTTGAAAGCCAGATCTTGCGCCCTGTCGGGATTCAAATACCTGCCTTTGGTGATGATGCAGGGAGAAATGATCGTAAAGAGATCATTTCTCCGCGCGTACCGGACGATGGCGTCGAGGTGCCCCACGTTTATCGGCAAGACCGTGGTTTTCAAGCCGATGATCAGGTTTGAAAAATCCGCCCGCAGACGATTGAGGCCTTGAATCGTTTGATCGACCTTGCGCCAGCCTCCTGGATATCTTCTAATCGCATCATGCACCTCACCCATGGCGTCCATGGCGCAGACCATGACCAGATCTACGCCCGCGCGCCTGGCTTCAAACAAAATGCTACGGCATTGGTCCAAGACGCGGCGGGTCAGGAAGCCGTTGGTGGTGACGGCGATGGACTTGAGCGATACCAGATGATGCTTTTTCAATTCGCAGACCGCAGTCAGCAATTCAGTCAAATCCGTTCGTAGAAACGGTTCCCCGCCGGTAATGTCCAATTCCACCAGATCGGTGAACAGGTCGCGTGACAGCAGCGCCAACCAATCCTTGGCGGAGAGCGACGGGGTATCCCGGGGGATCCGCCAGATATTGCACATGATGCACTTGGCGATGCACCGGTGGGTAACCTCGAGACTGACGGCCCAGGGCTTCTGCACTTTACCGGATGCGCGCTGGTAACGGAACCGGATTCCGTTTGTAATTAATTGTTTAGCTATCGTTATGAGGGAATCCACTCCGACGTTTTCTCCCAGAGAGCGTTGCGGCATACTCTGTCGAGGCCCTAAGTCCGTTTAAGGATTATCCTCGGCAGCACCGGCTTGAAGTTGATCCGACGAAAGCAAGCCCACCATACGCCGGATTGATAGGATACCTGTTCCAAAGTGAAAAAGAGCAAAAACGAAAAGGGAGTCAGACGCGGTTGCTTGACCGCATATTCCACGATACCGGCTGCCAGATGCATCCCGAAAATAACCGCAGCGCCCATCGGGTACAAAAGCAGGATCACCGGCACGACGACCAGATAATAACGGGATACAAAACTGCAGCAATGATAGACAAAGGATAGATAGCCACGGATGATGGCCATGAAAACCTGGCCTCGCGTGACCGGGACCTGCCGGCTTTTCAGTTTGGCGTGTTTTTTTATAGTGTCGGCGATGAGCAATCCCGCGCCCAGGAAAAGGGGCAAGGCCGTATTCAGGGCTATCGACAGGATGACGATCAGCCAGAAAAGGGATTCGACACCGGGTAGATAAAGCGTCTTCACCCGGCCGGCGTGCAACTGTTGGAGCATGGGTTCGGAGGTGCCGTAATCGAAGCGTCTGGCACAAAAGGCCGCCAGGCGGTTGCGATGCTTGTGGGCCACCCTTCCCATGGGCCGATATTCAAAAATATGTCCGGCGTCTTGCAGCCGCCAGCAGAAATCGACATCTTCGCCCACATGCAGAGTTTCCCGGAAGCCCCCCAGGCTTAAAAAGGTCTCTCGTCTCACCAGACAATTACAGGTGGGCACATAAAAAAACCGTTCGGCCTGTTCGGATCGCTTGAACCAGGCGCCTATCTTGAGGGACGACTTGACCTTTTCATAGCGGTCCAGCCCGTTTTCTTCGCAGGCGGCATCGACCCAGCCGCCCAATGCACCCAGCGACATATCGCGAAACGCGGGCACCAACTCCTTGAGCCAGGCGGGGTCGGCCAGGCAATCCGAATCGATGAATGCCAGAAGGTCTCCCCGGGCGATTTCGGCGGCCCGGTTACGGCAAAAAGAGGCCTGGCGATGCTGCTGCATCCGGAGCAGGCGCACATCGGAGAAACGGCCCACCGCCTCACAGGTGGTATCTTCGGAGGCATCATCCACCACGATAATCTCAAGCTTGTCTGATGGATAGTCGAGTTGCATCAATGAGTTAAGGCATGCGGTGATCTCCGCTGGCCGGTTTCTGACCGGTATGATGACGGACACCGCCGGGTAGTCGGCTTCATCAAGCCGGGCAAAGCCTTCCTGGGTGATGTATCCCTTCTGCATCAGGGTGTTGAGGAATCGTTCGATCTGTTCGGGAGGAATATGGGGAACCGCCGTGGCAATCTGTTCCAGGGGCAGCCATGCGCCATCCCCCAGACACCCCAGGACCGGATGCCAGAACGCCTGAACAAACAACACCCGCAGCGGGAAGCGCAGCACCAGTGCGGCCTTGCCGTTCGGAAGGCAGTGATAGCGGGCTGAAGGTCTCAGCCGATAACTCAATGGGCGGTTAATGGTCCACACTGTCTGATTCGAGGAAACCATTGGTTTGCAGAAAAGCGATAATGCCCTCGACCTGGGACTCGGGACTTCCGGTCAGCAGCGCTCCCTTTTTCTCCACATTGCTTCCGGTGAGAAGCTGCATGACGCGTTCATAGGCAGCCAGACGACTGTCCGGCGCTGGAACGATCTTGGGGCGGGGGCGCGGTTGAAACCGGTGGGTGCAGACAATCTTTGGCGCATCGAGATCTGGGCCGTAATCCAATTGCCGGGGGGCGTAAGCCTCGGCCCATTGTCTCCCAGCAAATTTGGGAAGCCGGAGGTCCCGCCCCAGGTCTACGCTGAAAACAGCCGGCAATCGACATTCGATAATTTCCCGAACCCCGCGTCCGGCGCTTCGCTGCACCCGAAGCGTGGCGTCGGCTGCATCCGTGGAGGGATCGGTGAGGGCCGCAAAATCAGTTCGCATAAGATCGGTGATCGCCGACACAAAGGGCCGGTCAAGGCGATGGGCCAGCAGCGCCCCCACTTGACCGCTGCCCTTATCGAGCGACGCCTTACCGCAAAGCACCAGATCTCCGTTGAGTTCATTCACGGCCCGGGCCATGAGATCCGATTTGACCCACGGGTCGGGCTGATCGAGGGGATCAGACGCCAGCGGGTCTATCTCCGAAGGTGGTTGCCCGTTGACGTTGATCTGGTAGAGATCATCGGCACCGGCGGCCAGACACCGTCGAATCTCGTTTTCGGCGATCATCGGTCCCAGGGTGAGCAAGGTGACGGTGGTGTTTTCGGTTTCGTCTTTCAGCTGCAAGGCCAGTTCCAGCGCCGCTTCATCATGGGGGTTGACTCGGTAGACGCCGTCATCGGGGCAGATATAATGCGATTCGGGCGATGTTCCCGTTCTCGCGTAGGTGTGTCGTATTTGTTTGGCACAGACGATGATTTTCATTTCACCCTCGTTCGGTGATGGAATTGTTTGCGGCTATCCCTGTCCCAATGCGTCGGCGACGAGGTCGATAATGTCGGCCACGTTAGGCGTTTTTTCCAGCTCAAGGGATTTTACGCCGTCGTCCAGCATGACCAGACAATACGGGCAAGCCGTGGCGATCAAATCGACGTCGGTTTTAGCCATCTCTTCGGCCCGGACGACATTGATGTTTTGGCCGATGTTTTCATGCAGCCACATCCGCCCCCCGCCGCCGCCGCAGCAGAAACCGTGGTCCCGGTTGCGCGCCGTTTCTTTCAGTTGGGTGCCGGGTATGGCCCGGCAGATATCCCGGGGCGCCTGATACACCTGATTGTATCGACCCAGATAACAGGCATCGTGGATGACCATTTTGTCGGCCACGGGATACTTCAGCTCGATGCGATGGTCACGGATCAGGGCCAGGACCAGTTCCGTGGCATGCATCACTTGCAGCTTGCATCCCAGTTCCGGGTATTCATTTTTCAGCGTATTCATGCAGTGCGGGCAGAGGGTGACGATTTTTTCTATCTGATATTCTTCGAAGCGCGCGATATTCGCCCGCGCCAGCTTGCGAAAGAGGATCTCGTCGCCCAACCGACGGGCAGGATCACCGCAACACAATTCCGCTTTGCCCAATATGGCGAACCGGATGCCGGCGGCGTTGAGAATTCTCACCATGGCGCGGCTGGTCTCCTGGTTCCGGGGATGAAAGGCCCCGGAACAACCTACCCACAAGAGTATTTCAACTTCGGATTGGGGGGGGTGCGCAATCCGGGAGAGTTGGGGAACCTCGCGGTTCATGGCCCAGTCTGCCCGATGGGCCGCACCTTTTCCCTGAACGTCGCCGAAAAGATCCAGATCCCGGATCATCGACCGGGCCTCGGCAGGCAGTCGGGCCTCGCCCATGACCTGAAAACGGCGCATGTCGATGATCTTGTCCAACGGTTCGATGAAAAGCGGACAATGCTCCACACAGGCCATGCAGGAGGTACAGGCCCACATCTCATCTGGACTGACGGCGTTTTCCAGAAGCAGCGTATCAGGGGTGCTGACCAGATGCCTTTGATCGGCGCTGACGGTTTCCATCTGTTCCCGGATGTTTCGAATGATCTTGCGCGGCGATAGCGGTTTCCCGGAAATGGCGGCCGGGCAGTTCTCATCGCACCGGCCACAGGCCACACAGGCCTCGGCATCCAGCATCTGTTTCCAGGAAAGGTCGTTAACGGTTCTTGCACCGATCTCTCCGCTTTCGATCGATGGTTGCGTCAACGCGGCCCGGGCACCCTTTTTTCTGTAAAATACATTCAAGGGGGAGGCTGCGGCATGGCGCATGAAAGTAAACGGAACAACTGCGATGAGCAAGAGCACGGCAAAGAAATGCAGGCGGATCATCATCTGCATGAAGAGCGGCGAGGCCGGGGAGATCAGGGAAAAGAACCATCCCATGGGCGACGGCCAGGCAAACGCGCCGGCCTGCAGGATGCTCAGGCGGGCCCCCTCGGCCATAAATCCTGAGAAAAGGATCAGCAGCAGCAGAAGCATGGGCAGAAGGGTGCGCATGGGCCCATCGGGATCCGGGCGCACCATGCGCCGAACCAACAGGTAGAGGGTGCCGAGCAACAGCCCGATGCCTGCCAGATCCTGTATCAGAGAGAGCAGGTTGGCAGGTGCATGGGGGATGATGAACCCGAATTGAGCGAGTATGATCACGATCAGGGGAATGACCACGCCCCAGAATGCCGCCAGATGCGCGCTCCCCACCGTTGGTCTTTTCAGGATGTCGCGCTGGGTGATCAAGGCGGTCCACAGACCCTGCCAGTTGCCGGTGATGCCGGCAGGTTTCTTTTTGCGCCACAACGACCATCGTCGGGCCAAACCGACCACCATGATAAAAAATGCCGCTGCGACCAATAACAAATCGAATGAGGTTAACAATGCCTTCAACGCTTATCTCCTCAGCAATTGAACTTAAGGATTCGATTTCCCCCTGGGTCGGTCGAAAACGAAGTCCAGCAATTTGCCTAAGACTAGGACCAGGCCGATGACGACAAAAACCTGATAGATCGATGCGGCAGCAAAGACGGTCGGTTGGGTGTTCCTGTCCGCTGTGGGATGCATGACCCCCCACATGGCGCCGGCCGCCTGCGGAGCAAGGTGGCACTTGTGGCAATCCTGCGCGTTGATCGGTTCCGCTTCTCCGTGGGCGGCGGCGCCCTGATGGCATCCCAGACAATTGTCTTTTTCATAGGGGGTGGCAAAATCGGCTTTGTTGTGGGACGCGATCTGGAAAGCGGGAAACCATGCGAAAAAGCCGGTTTTACCGCATGCCGACGCATGGCACCCGGCACAGGTGGTTGGCAGGTGATCCGGGTGGACGGCCGATGCCGAATCGGTCTTGGAAAGGATATGATGTCGCGTATGGCAGTCGTAACAGTGGGGACGCTGTTCGTCCGCGCCGTTCAGGCCGTGCCGGTTTTCCTGCTCGTGACAGGCGTTGCAATCCACAGATCCCGATCCTTCGAAGCTCTGGTGTTCATCGTCCACCACATCGGTGTGACACTCCAGGCAGGTGAGTTCTGCGCTGTGGACAGAGGCTTCATAGGCTTCAATGGAGATTTGAAGCTCGCTCTCGTCGCTGCCCGTTCGATGGCATTCGATACAGTCTTCAGGGGTATAGGCCGACGCGGTTTCCGTATCCGTTTCCGCTTCGGTTGCGGATGCCCGGGTGTGGCCAACCATCAACATGATGATGACCATGGGGATCACCATGGCGTAAGGGCATATGGACTTGACTAAGCATCGATTCATTTTTGATCCTCAATTCGGGAGATCAACAGCGGCAGAATCTCATGGGCATCGCCGACCACACCCAGGTCGGCAAAGCGAAATATGCGTGCCCGCGGGTTGAGATCGATGGCGATGACCTGTTGCGATTTTTCCATGCCCGCCGTGTATTCATTGGCGCCCGAAATGCCGCAATTGATAATCAATCGGGGGGAGACGGTCTTGCCGGTCTGGCCGATCTGGCGTTCGTAGGGCAGATCGCCCCAGTCGATGATGGGCCGCGTCCCCCCCACGGATCCACCGATGACCCGGGCCAAGTCATGGATAATACCAAACGCCTCTCCCTTGCCGATGCCCCGTCCCCCGGCCACGATGATATCGGCTTCGGCCAGGTCCAACGCTTCCGGCGCGGCTTCGATCACCTGCACGGTACGGGTTTTCAGATCATCGGCCGGTTCCTGAAAGGGGGCTTGAATCACCTCGGCCACGGCTTCCGGGCCGGGTTGCGTGTCGAACAGCACGGCCGGCATAAACAGAACGATGGGTGATGGCTGGGTATCGAAGGTCACGTCTTCGAAGAGATACCCGCTGGCCACCGGCCGAAGGGCCCGGGCGGTGCCGTCGGCGGCCATGGAAAAGTCCATGGCGCGCGTGACCAGGGCCGTGTTCATCATGGCGGCTACCCGCTGAGCCAGGTCTTCCGTTTCCGGTGACTGTGCCATGAGCATGCAGGCCGGATTCTCTCTTTGAACCAGGTCAAACAATGCCCGGCCGAAGCGTTCACCGTGATAGCGATTCATGCGGTCGTTGGTGACATGCAGCACCCTGTTGACGCCATAGGCCCCCAGGGTCCCCAGCACCGATTCGGATGCGGTCCCCAGGGCCACGGCGGTAACCTGTCCCGTTTCACCCAGCTCTGCGATGAGCCGTCTGGCTTCGGTGACGAGACCGTAGGTTGCCTCCTCGATCGTGTCGTCTCTTTGCTGAACGAATATCCAGATATCAACCATCGCCCCCCCTATATGGCTCTGCCGATGCGGTGACCTTCGATAATGGCCATGTCCGTTTTACGGGGCGCCACGCAATCTCCGACCCGGTATAGTTGGTCCACTTTGCCTTTCAGCTCAAAATAGAGACTGTCGTCGGCAATATTGC
>JBAPYE010000538.1:0-12149 GCA_049284575.1 Desulfobacterales bacterium | reverse complement strand
CCGTAGACCCCCACAAAAGGCCCATAATGCCAAGACCGACCCACAGCAGCCGTCCCCAGCGGCGGATGTGCGCTTCCCGGTCGACCACCTTGAAAAATTGCAGATTCAAAAAAAGCCTGACCAGCGAGACCCCCAGGATCATCGAAAACCACGCCACCAATTTCCACCGGTGGATCTGGCCCAACAGAATAAGAACAAGGATCGAAGCGTTCACGACCGTTGCCAGGATGCCGATGTTGGATCGTGCATAGACCTGGGTGACCAGAATGGCTTGGATGCGGTCATCCGATGGGAGTGCTGTTTCTTTTTGGGGATTCACGCGACAGTCCAAAGTTCAGCAACATCAAGCCGCCGAAGGCGAGTGATCTGCCGGCTTGTTCACCGGTTGTTGACAGCCAATTTTACCCCAAAACAAATCAGAGCGATGCCGGCCAAACGCGTGGCGAGCAAGCGTACGCATTGCCATTGAGAAAGTCGCCGTGCGACGGCATTGCCGACCAGCACCAAACTGGTTTGGTACAGAAGGCTTATGGCTGTAACATGTACCATCAGCGCTAAAAGTGACATCAGGGTCGACTCCGCGCTTAGAAAGAGGGGGAAAAAGGTCATGAAAAAAAGGATGACTTTTGGATTGGTGAGGCTAACGGCGAAAGCTTGCACGAAATAGGCCCAATTTCCTTCCCTCGGGGACGTATCAGCCGGGTTGCCTGATACTGGTGTTCGCAGAAGTTTTAAACCGATCCAACCCAAGTAGACAGCTCCGAGCCATTGGGCACTGTTTAATACACCGGGATATGCACTCAGGATCGCGGCCAAACCGAGCACTGCGGCCAGCATATAGAGGAAATCCCCCGAAAGTGTTCCAAAAACCGCTTTCATTCCGCCGCCAGCACCCTGCCGGGCAGTGGCATTCAAAATAGTGATGGTTCCCGCTCCCGGAATGATTTGAAAAGCAACAACCGCCATGATGAAACTGCTGTAGTTCTGGATATGAAACATTTGCTTTCCTGTCGAATCCATAGGCTTCGGATAACCGGATGGCAATGAGTGCTATGGAATTGGCTGTCCGCGCCAATGCGCATGTTGAAAGAATCTGCTACGCGGGGTAAGATAGAAAAATGGTGTATACGCCAAAAGGAGATATTTTCATAAAACTTGACCGGGCTTTTCCCAAGTGCTTTTTCAACCACCGGATAGGATCGCGGTTCGTTTTCCTCGCTCGATCCTTCCCTGTTCACTATCTTTCCGTTTTCGCTGCCGGGCTCTGCTGTGTATTTGTTGGCCCATTTGTTGGATCCCCCTCCAACAGCATCTGGCTTAGGACTTTACGCTCCTCAAGCCCGGGCACAATCCCGCCGATTTCCGCTTCAATCACCATGACACCGTCGTCTTTAGTAATCGTGACGGATGCTTTGGCGCGACCCTTTTGATCTATGGCTGTGATTACCCAATTGCATGTGATCGTTTCACCTACATATACGGGTGCTTTGAATCGTAAATTCATTACAGAAGCCAGCCATCCAATCTGCCCCCCAATTTCAGTAACCAGGCTTGCTGCCAACAGACCATGGCAAATCGGTGCTGAGAAATTCCGCGCTTTTGCAAAACGAGCATCGAAATGAACCGGGTTATAGTCTCGCGATATCTGAGCGAAACGAATAACGTCATCACTGGAAAAGGTTCGTGAGGTTTTGAATGAGTCCCCGGCTTGAAGTCCCTCAGCGGCCCGTTCTCTGAGACTTGCCATTTCCAACGCCTCTCTCGTAATGGTTTTTGCTCCCGGCTGTGATTTTGTGACAATGCGGACATTCCGACACCCAGAACTGCGGACACGGCGGACATGGGTAAACACTGAGCAAGGTGCTGCCGACAAATCGCCAGTAGGAACGACCTTTCACCCCGATGAGGGGATCGCGGTCGCAGAGGGCTTTCGAGGTCCACATTCCAGCACAGGCGCAAGTTGGAATGCAATTTCCGGGGGTTGGAAACCCCCGGTTACCCGATTAAACGGCAATCAGTCCGTATCTTTTTCGTCACCGTAAATGAAACCGGATGCTGATTTCTCAATCGGATGTATTTTATCTGAAATTTGCATACCAAACCGCATAGTCGTGAAGAAGTTGTGAATTTTTGGAATTCTTTTCGACTGTTTTCAGGTCGGCAAGCGGCAGAGTGAATTTTTTTCTGTCAGAAATTCTCTGTACTTCAGCATACAAACCTTCATCCTCTCCGACTTCCACCGCCAATACTTTATAGATACGTTTGTATTGATCATCGACACTACTGAGTGACGCTGTATTTTTAAGCGTCTCATGGTCAACAATCAATGTGCCCGACTTTTTTTTCTTGTTTTCCTTCTGTTTTTTAGATTATTTTGCCATGATTCGCTCTTATAAATTTGGTTAAAGACGTAAGGCACTAAACGGTATAAAGCACCACCAGGCAGCGGGTCGGTTGGGCGGACAGGCTCTTGAGCTTGTGGGGGACATCCGAATTGAAATGGATCGATTCACCGGGTTTGAGCACATGTTCGCGGCTGCCCAGGGTGAACCCCAGATCGCCCTCCATGACATAGATGAACTCTTCGCCCTCGTGTTTGTAAGCCACGGGTTTGTGGTCATGATGGGCTTCGATGGTGATCATGAAGGCGCGCAGGTGGCTGTTGGCCGCTTCCGGTGTCAGGGTGGCGTAGCTGTAGGACTGGGTGCGCTGGTAGTAGGCCTGGGAACGGCGGTCGCGAATCGCCGCGCGCTCTTCTTTGTGCAGGAAGGTGCTGGGATCGATCTTCATGGCCTGGGCCATGCGCAGAATGAAGCTGACCGGCGGCGAAAGCTGGTCGTTTTCCACCTGGGCGATGAATTCGGGGGTTTGGCCGGTGGCATCGGCCAGCTCCTCCGGGCTCCAGTTGCGGGCCAGGCGCAGCTGACGCACGACGGCGCCGAAGCCGGCCTTGGGCGCTTCCTCCTTGGCGCCGATGGCGCAGGTAGCATCGGCCAGGCGTCGCAAGGCCGCCTGCTGGGCATGCTGGTTGAGCAGCGGCAGGAGCGTGTTGGCGTCTGCAACGATGCCGATATCGGCCAGTTGGAAGATGGGGGCGGCCGGGTCGCGGTTGATCGCCACGATCGTTTCGGCCTCCATGATGCCGGCGGTATATTGGATGGCGCCGGAGGTCCCCACGGAGATCAGCAGCCTGGGCCGCACGTTTTTACCGGTTTGCCCGATGAGGCGATCTTCCTCTACCCAGTGGTTCATCACCGCCGGCCGGGTGGCGCCCACTTCACCGCCCAAGGCGGCTGCCAGGGTCCGGACCAGGCCGAACCCGCGCATGTCTCCCAGGCCGGCACCGCCCACGACCACGGTTTCGGCCTCTTCCAGGCGCCGGGCTTCAACTGGTTGCACGCTGCGCCGGACCAACTCTGCGCCGGCGGGCATTTCGATGCGCTCAAGGACGATCCGTTCGATTCGGCCGTGTTCGCTGCGCCGGGCGGGGACTTTGGCTCCGTGGGGCTGAACGGTCACAAAGGCTGTCGGCCATCCGTCGGCCAGGGTGATGTCGGCGATAATCTGCCCGCCCCAGGCCGGGCAGCGCCCCACAAACCGGCCCTGGTCCAAAACCAGCTCGGTGCTGTCCGCGATCAGGCCCGCTTGGCAGCGTTGGGCGCCGATGGCCGCGGCTTCGCGGCCGAAGTCGTTGAGCGGTAGGAGCACCAGCCAGGGCGTGCGCTGCTGCACGAAATCGGCCAGCACCCGGGCGTAGAGGTCGGTACGCGGCACCGCCAGGAGCGGATGCTCCAGGCGATGGACCGTGTGTGCCCCGAGCGCGGCCGCTTGCTCGGCCGCCTCGGCAAGGGGAATGCAGGCGCCCAAATAGATCTGCGGCGCTTCGGCCGATTCCGCGCCGTCACCGATCAGGACCATACCCGTGAGTGCACCGGCCGCACCGGCCAGATCGATGGCCTTGGCCAGCAGTTTGAGGCTTGCCTGCCAATGGCCGGCGGTGCGCAGGTCCCCGTATGCCCAGATTTCGCGTTCGCTCATGATCCCATGACCCCTTTGGTCCCCAAGTAGGCGACCAGGGCCTCCAGCTGCTCGCGGGGCTCACCTTCCAGCATGCGACAGGAGCGTTTGCGTTTGATCTTCTTCAGGCTGGCAACCCGGGTGGGAGACCCCGCCAACCCCACGCGGTCGCTGGAGAGCCCCAGATCCGACAGGTGCCAGGTCTGCAGGCTCAGATGGTCAAAGGCGTGGGCGATTCCCACCAGGGGGATCGCGCGGGGTGCAAAGGCCGTGGCATGAATGGTCACGGCCGCCGGTGGGCGGACCCGCCAGACCTCCTCCCATTCATCCATCAGGCGGGTGATTTCCCAGTCGTCGGCTTGGGGCTGGATCTGCTTGACGCCTGAGATGAAAGGCACCCCCAGCAAAGTGGCGGTCTGGGGTCCCACCTGGCCGGTGTCGCTGTCCGATGAGCGCGTGCCGAAAAAGATGAATGCGTAAGGCGCCATGCGGGCGATGGCGGCTGCCAGCACGCGGGCGGTGACCAGGGTGTCGGAGCCGGCCAGGGCCGGATCGTTGATCAGCACCGCCCTATCGACCCCCATGGCCTGAGCCTCGGCCAGGGCCTCGATGCTGACGGCGGGACCCATGGATAGGGCGGTCACGGATCCGCCCAGGGTCTCCCTGATCCGCAGGGCGGCCTCCAGGGCCGGGCGGTCGAAGGGATTGAGCTCGCTGTTTTCCGGGGTGCGGCGGCCGACCCCGTCGGGCGCGGCGCGCACCACCGATTTGATGCACACGATACTGTCTACGGACATGGCGTTTTCAATTCCAAAGTTGCTCCGTCGAGGGGACTCCGCATCCTGCGCCTGAGGGGGACCGTTGCCGAGGCTGCGGCCTTGGCGTCGGCTCTCCAACGCATCGCGGAGCGATCGATTCAGCCGATCGACGAATCAGCCGCCCAACACCTCGCGCGCGATCACCATCCGGTGGATCTCGGATGTGCCTTCGTAAATGCGCGTCACCCGGGCGTCGCGGTAGTAGCGCTCGACGGCATAGGCCTTGGAATAGCCGTAGCCGCCGTGGATCTGAACCGCCAGGTCGGTCACCGTGCAGGCGGCCTCGGAGGCGAAGAGCTTGGCCTGGGCGGCCGCCAGGGAAACCGGTGCGCCCTGGTCCTTGAGCGCGGCGGCGCGGTGAACCATCATGCGCGCGGCGTCGGTCTGGGTGGCCATGTCGGCAATCATCATCTGGATCGCCTGGTGGCGCGCCAAGGGGACGCCGAACTGCTGCCGCTGGTTGGCGTAGCGAACGCCTTCCTCCAGGGCGGCCTGGGCGATGCCCACGGCCTGGGCGGCGATGCCGATGCGCCCGGTATCCAGGGCCGCCATGCCGATGGCCAACCCCTGGCCGGTGCGCCCGAGCAGATGGTCCTTGGGCACCTGGCAGTCATACAGCCGGATGGAGGAGACCGGGTTGGCGCGCATGCCGCAGAGATCCTCCAGGTCTCCCACCACGAATCCCTTGCTGCCCCGTTCGGCCACGATCACGCTGATGCCCTTGCGGCCGGCAGCCGGATCGGTGCGGGCAAAAATCAGGCAGATGTCGGCAATCCCGCCGTTGGTCACAAAGACCTTGTTGGCATTGACCCGCCAGCCGTTCCCGTCGGGCAGGGCCGTGGCCGAGACGCTGCCGGCATCCGAACCGACGTTGGGCTCGGTCAGGCAAAAGGCGCCGATTTTTTTACCGCCGGCAAGGTCCGGAACCCACCGCCGATGCTGGTCGGGCGATCCAAAAGCCAGGATGGGGTAAAGCGCCACGCTGTTGTGGACGCTGAGGCACAGACCGATGGCAGCGCTGACGCGCGATGTCTCTTCGATGATGACGGCGTAGCTCAGCGCATCCAGACCGGCGCCACCCAATTCAATCGGCGCCTGAATACCGAAGTAGCCCAGGCGCCCCATTTTTTCCACCACCTCCCAGGGAAACCGCGCCTCCTGGTCGATCTGCGCGGCGATCGGGCGCAGCTCCTGTTCGCAAAAGGCGCGCACCGTGCGACGCAGCAAACGATGTTTGGGGCTGAAAAAAGGTTCTGACCTTAAAATCATTACCAGCACAACGCAGGGGTGAATCCGGGTGAAGCACCTTCTCTGCGGTTGCCGCTCAAAGGAGTCCGAGCGGATTTCATGCGCTAATCGTAGGAATACACCCTGTATTCGGTCGCCGCGCCCAAAACGGCATCGATCTTGCCTTCGACCGCCATCCGCTCCTTGTTGGCAAACCACCGTTCCCAATCTTCGACCGATTTCCACGTGCTGATCACCAGGTATTCATAGGGGTCTGCCACGTTGCGCATCGTCTCCCCGGAAATATAACCGGGTTGCCGAAAAGCCAGTTTCCTGGCCTCGGCCAGCAGCGGGCCCAGCTGGGGCAACAGATCGGCCTCCATCCCGCCGTACAAACGGGGCATTTTTCTGAACATCAGCACGCGTATCGACATTTTCCCCTCCTATGGTTGGAACTTGGCGACTTCGTAAGGGCATTATCCGGTTTGTTGTTCGGCTTTGCGCTTCTCCCGGCGGCCACCGATTCGAAAGCGCCATTATATCCAGCCGGCGCGTCTTCATCGTGAATTTTCTGCCGCAGCGCTTAGACCACCAGGTTTTTCAGTGTGAGCAAAACACCCGCGGCGACCGCCGATCCGATCACGCCGGCAACGTTGGGTCCCATGGCGAACATTAAAAGCATATTTTCAGGGTCCTCTTCCATCCCGAGTTTTTGACTCACACGGGCCGCCATGGGTACCGCGGATACACCGGCGGAACCGATCAGCGGGTTTATTTTGGTGCTCGAGAAGCGGTTCATGAGCTTGGCCATCAAAATACCCGAGGCGGTTCCGATGCTGAAGGCGATCACCCCGAGAAGCAAGATCCCCAGTGTCTCCAGACTCAAGAACCCTTCCGCCGACAACCGAGAACCGACTCCCAGCCCGAGAAAGATGGTCACGATATTGATCAGGGCGTTTTGGACTGTTTTGGAAAGTCGCTCGACCACTCCGCACTCGCGCATCAGGTTGCCGAACATGAAAAAGCCGATCAGGGGTGTGGCCGAGGGCAGAAAAAGCATACACAGCCCGAGGACGATCAGCGGGAAAACGATCTTTTCCACTTTGCCCACGTAGCGCAATTGGGTCATGCGGATTTTGCGCTCAGCGGGGTTGGTTAGGGCGCGCATGATGGGCGGCTGAATGATGGGAACCAGCGCCATATAGGAATAGGCGGCCACCGCAATGGCTCCCAAGAGATCGGGAGAAAGTTGGCTGGCCAGAAAAATAGCCGTGGGGCCGTCGGCGCCGCCGATAATGCCGATGGAGGCCGCATCAAAGAGGTCAAAATTAATTCCGGGTACGATTTCCGTCAGCACCAGGGCGCCGATAAGCGTGCTGAAAATGCCGAATTGGGCCGCGGCCCCCAGCAGGGCTGTCTTGGGGTTGGCGATCATGGGCCCGAAATCGGTCATGGCGCCGACGCCCATGAAGACCAGCAGGGGAAAAACTCCGGTTTTGATGCCGATTTGATAAATGTAGTCAATAATGCCGCCGGGGTCCGCGATGCCGGTCAGGTGGATGTTTGCCAAGATGCAACCAAAGCCCATGGGAACCAACAGCAACGGCTCGAACCCTTTGTGAATCGCCAGAAAGAGCATCAGCAGCCCCACGCCGGCCATCAAGATGCTGCCGACCCCTTCGGTCCATTTGCCGGAGGCGGGGCTGAGGAAGCCGAAAAGCCCCGTCGATTTGGCGAACGCGGTCACCATGGTCCCCATGGGGGCCAATTCCTGCCGCGTAGCCGGTGCTTCCGCCGACGGGCTCCCGGCCAGTGCCAGCGTGCACGGGATCAGGAGGGAAAAAACAATCGCGAGGGCGATTACCGCTTTTGTATTGCGCATCCTTGAATCTCCTGGCCTAAGCTATTGTCGCGACCAGTTGTTCGGGTTTCACGACCTGGCCTTTTTCCACTTCGATGGATGCGATCGTCCCATCGTAAGGGGAGACCAGCGGGGTCTCCATTTTCATCGCCTCCAGAACCATCAGGGTGTCGCCCTGATGCACCTGGTCGCCCACCGCGACAAAGATTTCGTAAACGATGCCCTGCAGCTTGGCCTTGACATCCATCGCAGGGGCTTTTTTGGCGGCAGCCGTGGGTTCCACCTTTTTTACCTCGCCGGTGGCCGCTTCCACCGTAACTTGGTAGGTTTTGCCTTCCACGGTCACCGTGTAGTCGGCCGGTCCGGTCATCGCCGCTGTTGACGGCGGCGGGGCGGCGGCGGGTGGCGTCTTTTCGGTTTTAGCTGACACCTTGCGCACATTGATCGGTTTTTTGCCCTTCAGAAAGTCCAAGCCCTTGTTGCCACCCGCAGTTTCCAGCGCCCCCACGATGAAGATGTTTTCATCCGTGACGGGCAGGCCCTCTTTCTCAAGGATCTTCCTGGCTTTGGGAATGCCCGGTTCAAGGACATCCAGGGGATCTCCTGTGAACACCGGTTTGCCCATCTGGGTTTCGGCAAGCCGGACAATTTCCGGGTCGGGTGCAACGGGTGTGCGGCCGAAGTAACCCAGCACCATTTTCCCGTAGCCATCCGTTATTTTTTTCCACGGCCCCTGGGTCACGTTGGCGTAGGCCTGCTGGAAATAAAACTGAGACACCGGGGTTACCGATGTGCCGAAACCGCCGCGCGCCACACACTCGGACATGGCCTCGATAACCTTGGGGTAGAGATCGAGGGTCCCTGTGTCCCGCATCATCATGGTGTTCGCGGTCAATGCGCCGCCCGGCATGGGCGACAGGATGACCTCAGAGGATACCCGCTGCGATTCAGGCGGAAAGAAATAGTCCTGCAGACAGTCCTGCAAAACCCGGTTGGCTTCCATTATCTTGGCGACATCGATATCCAGGGTGTATTCCGTGCCCTTGAGGGCATGCCACATTGATAGAATGTCCGGTTGGCAAGTGCCGCCGGACAGGGGGGAGCGCGCCAGGTCCACGCCGTCAGCACCGGCCTCGATGGCCGCTTTGTACTGCGTGATGCCCACGCCGGCGGTTTCATGGGTGTGGGCCCAGATGGTCACATCGTCTCCCAGGAGTGCACGCGCGGCTTTGATGGTTTCGTAAAACTTTTTGGGGTTGGATGTCCCGGATGCATCCTTGAAGCAGATGGAATCATACGGCAGCCCGGAGTCCAAGATCTCACGAAGCGTTTTGATGTAAAACGGCGCATCGTGGGCGCCCGTGCAGCCCGGCGGAAGCTCCATCATGGTGACCGAAACCTGGTGGTGCAGCCCGGCATCGACAATGCACTGCCCCGAATAAATCAGATTCCGGACGTCGTTGAGCGCATCGAAATTGCGGATATGGGTCATCCCGTGTTTTTTAAACATCCTGGCGTGCAGATCGATCATGTCTTTCGGCTGCGCCGAAAGCGCCACCACATTGATTCCCCGGGCAAGGGTCTGAAGGCTTGCGGCCGGCCCCGCTGCGGCACGGAAACGGTCCATCATGTCAAAAGCCGATTCGCCGCAATACATGAACAGGGCCTGAAAACGCGCCCCGCCGCCCGCCTCGATATGTTCGATGCCGGCATGAACGGCCGATTCCACAGCAGGAATGAAATCATCGGTCAGCGCCCGGGCACCGAATACCGATTGGAACCCGTCACGAAGAGAAGTGTCCATAAAACGAATTTTTTTCATGATTATTCACCATTTCCAAAAAAATTAAGTATCTGTTTACCTTTCGCTGCGCTCGAGACGGCCGACCGTTGAAGCAGCAGGATCGTTTTTTTTCGTTGGCGGGGCAGCCCCGGCCTCTTATCTGATCGGCAGTGTGCGGGCACGGTGCGCGGCAATAGCCGCGCTGATCACGGCGACCAGCAATTCGTCTTCTGCTCTAGTGGTAAAGGATCGCCTTCTTTTCAGTAGCTTGGAGGCTTCCGTTTCGGCCATCTCCTTGGCATTGGCCGCGGATAGAAGCCGGAAGGAAATTTTAACGCAAAGGATCAGGAGCAGCAGGAAAAAAAATACCACTGTCATTCCCAAAAACGTAAGTTAGAGTCCGGCGATAATCATATACAGCCTTTTAAGGTCATGCGCGACGTGAGTTTAGAAGGTTTATCAAAACAATAAAAAATATCAAGGCCTCCGAAAATAGTCAATTCAAGAAATTGTGATCAGGTTTTCAGGAACACGAAAGCCCCCGCGGTTGGCGGGGGCTTTCGTGTTAGGAGATGTCAGCAGCGTGGGTAGGAGGGGTGGAGCGGTCTCAGTTCTCGACCAGCACCACCTGGCCGGGGAATATCTTGCTGTTGCCCGTCAACTGGTTGAGTCGCAGGAAGCGCTTCAGGGTAATGTTGTTTTGTTGGGCAATCTTGAAAGGTGTGTCTCCCTTTTGGACCTGGTAGGTCCGGGGGGTTTCGTTTTTGGCTGCCGTGCGGCCGGTTTCCGAGATCTTCAACACCTGACCGATGTAAAGATGAGTGCCGGGGAGTGTGTTCAGTTTCTGGATTTTGGCGGTGGTGGTGTTATAACGCTTGGCGAGGTTCCAGAGAGAGTCGCCCCTTCGTACCACATGGGTGGTGGCCTTCGGGCTGCCGGCGGGTGTGGCGTTTGCCAAGACCATCCCGTTCTTTACAGGGATTTTAAGCCGTTTGCCGGTTACGATATGGTTGCTTTTGCGCAGGTTGTTGGCCCGCATGATTTTTTGGACGCTGGTACGATAGCGCTGGGCAATCGATGAGAGATTCTCGCCGGACCTCACCCGGTGGTAGGCATAGGAATGCGTTGCACTTGGCGGGGTTGAAAGCGGCACCCTGTCGATGCTGGCTAGCAGAAGATCGCCTTTTTCGGGTGGAACCCGAAGAGCGTAGCTGTCGGGAGGCAGGATCTTGAAACGCAATTCGGGATTCAAGGCCTGCAGGTCCTGCTCGCTGACACCGATCTGCTGGGCGATATTCCGAAGGTGCGCCTGGCGTTGGACCGTCACGGATTCAAAAGTCAAGGGGGAATGAAGCGGGATACGGTTTAAACCATATCTTTCAGGGTTGTTGACGATGTGCAGGGTGGCCAGAAAACGGGGCACGTAGCGCGCGGTTTCACGGGGAAGTCTTTCATAGAGATCCCAGAAGTTGTCGAGATAATTGACGTTCTGGTCGCGTATGACACGCAATACCCGCCCTTCGCCGCAATTATAGGCGGCCAGCACGGTCGTCCAGTCGCCAAAAATCTGGTGCAGTTCTCTGAGATAGTCGATGGCGGCGGTTGTAGACCGATAGGGGTCCATGCGCTGGTCGACATAGCGGTCGCGGTTGAGGCCGAATTTGTATCCGGTCGAGGGAATGAACTGCCAGAGACCCAGCGCGCGCGCCGAGGAAAGGGCGCCGACCTTGTAACCGCTCTCGATCAAGGGCAGCCACGAGAGTTCCTCGGGCAGCCCGACTTCTTTCAATGCCTCGACAATGTGGGGACGATAAAGGCCTGAGCGCTGATAGGACTCCTCGAAAAATTTTTTTTCGGCACCGCTGGTGAAACGGTCGATTTCAAACTGCACATGGGTGTTCAATATCACCGGGATGGCATTGTGACTGCCGGTAACCACAATATTGCGGGAGGCATAAATCTCGAGGATCCGTTTGGAGATCATAAACCGCAGATCTTCCTTTTGCTGGATCACCTTGGGGTTGTCTTCGGTATCGACCTTAATTATATTGTCGTAGGCCTGATCAAGCGCGTCGATGGCTTTTTCCGGTTCCCCCTCTTGCCAAGCGTCCTGGGCCATCTGACAGAGATCAAGCGCGTCGTCGAGAGTGGTCTGGATTTTCTTGCTCTCCGAAAGGTCGCGGGCCGTCGCACTGGTGTGCGATCGGTTTTTTTTAGCCACCTCTGTGCCGGGCGCAGGCTTCTCAGCGGGTCCAGGGCTCGTTGCCGCGGCAAGGTCGGGTTCGTTCGCGGGGCCGGCGGGTGCCGTCATATGACTGCACCCGGTAAAGGCCATCAGGAAGGGGACGAGCAAAGCGTACAAAGCGATTTTTTTCAAAATAGAGCCCTCGGCAGTCTTGGGGTGTGGTGTCGCTATGGCATGCTCCTGTGGTATCGAATTACC
>JBAPYE010000537.1:0-4296 GCA_049284575.1 Desulfobacterales bacterium | reverse complement strand
CCCGAAGGGCTTGTCGTCCAGGAATAACTGCTGGGGCTGTGGGCGAAATTGTCGGCCCGGGTCCAGAGGGGGTCCCCGGCATGATCGTTCTCGCTGATCCATTTTCCGGACGGCGGCTCCAATTCGGCACCATCGGAAAAGAGAAGACCGAGTTCACTGTAGGCCAGCCACTTTCGGCTCGTGCCATTGCCGGTCTGCTGCCAGAGCACAACCAGGTTGACGTCGTTTTCGGGTACGATTTCGTCGGGAATTCTGTCTGCCGGGCTACAGAATGCGCAACCGCGCATGAAAGAAAGACCGTAGAAATTTTCGTTTTCATCCAGGCGAAAGGCGAGGCCGGCGACATAATGCTTCGGGATAGGCGCGCCTTCAGGCCCGTAGCCCGTTTCAGGGAAAGGCGTCGCATCAAATCCGATTTTGACCTGGTTGTCGTAGCTGAGATAGTAGCCGGCCAGGCGGTGAGAATAGGCGAAGTTGACGACCTTGTTGGTGGCCCAGTTGAAGGCGATCAGGCCGGCTTTCAATACCCCAAGGCCGGGTTCGACATCGGTCACCGCCAGCACGTTTTCGCCGCCTCTGTTTTCGATGGCAAAGGAGCCATAGGTCGGGGAACTCCAATTGCTCAGGTCGTTGAAAGGGTCGCGAAATTCGACTATTTCCCTGGATTTGTCCGGGAGCGGCACGCTGTAGATGATCTGCCGGGTTGATGCCAGCTCCCCCTGTCCGACCATCCCGATGGAGCGGACTTGGACAAAGGGGGCCAGAACTACTTCCGTAGCGGTGTCCACGGACACGCTGAAGGACTCATCGGCGTCTTTTACCTTTGTGACATCGTGTAAAACATTGTCGTCACGAGATTTGTAGCCATATGAAACCCCGTGGATGGTGATTTGCCCCTGCGTCTCGGGGAAAAACCCGCCGTCGGCGAGTGCCAGGTCCCCATTTTTAGAAATGGTGGCACCGCCGGCCGGGAACCCGACCAGTTTGACGACGGCCCCGGCGCAGACATCTTCCGCCAGCGGTTCGGAAAGGGTGAGCTGGCCGGTATTGTCGTTATAGTAAGTGTAGGGATAGATGGTATCGCCGATTTTCATACGGGCGTTGACGCCGTTTGAGGGCAGCGCGAACCCCTCCGGCCTCCCGCCGGAGAATCGGGTCGCCACAGCGGTGCTGCCAAGGGCGGGGGTGCCGTTCACGGTCAGAAAATAGGGCAACACGTTCAGGCGAAACCGGCCGTCATCCCCCGACAGGGTGAAAAGGGCGTCGTGGAGGGCCGCAAGGGTCTGGCTCTTTTCGTCCTGGGATTTGCAGATGCCGTTGGCGTCGGTGGTGTTGAGATATCGGCTTGCGGCGTAGCGGAAACCGGATTCGGCGATGTAATAAGCCCGGGCGGCGCCTTCGCCGATCACCTGGCTGGTGGCGGAACTGCCGATCAAGGAGACCATGCCGGCTCCCAGGGCGGCGAACAGGAGCAGAGTCACCACCAGTGCTACCAGAACGTGGCCGCTTTCACCGCGGAGTGATGATCCGCCGCCTGGTCTTTTTTGGCTGCGCCGATTGCGGACGTATCCGAGAGCTGAAACGATACCAAAAATTCCAATAAGACCAGCGGCAATGAAACTTCGTTTAGCAGAAATAGTTTTCATCCAAAAATAGCCGCTACTGGCCGTCGTGATGAAGCAGTCGTATCTGCCTGCGGCACGGGTGACATCATCGTCTGTTATGTTTGCCCCGCCGGCATTTTTATTGTTGCGCGGATTGATTACGGTCGAGAAAATTACAGTACCCTCATCACCTGCCCTGCCTTCTGCGCGACGTAGAACAAGATTTACCTCTACGCTGGAAAGCAGATCAAAATTATCGCCTATAGTCCAATTCTCTGACCCATTTTTGTATTTGATTTCGAAACTTTTTTCCGGCCTCTCCTGGTCAACCTGGTCGATCAATGTGTCACCGGTTACACCATCGAGATCTGTCTTTGTCGAATCCAGGATGAACAGCTGAACTATTTTCCCCGTCTTTCGCAAGGCTTGCCGACCTGCCGGATTGTCGAAAATGACCCATGGTTCCGTCCCGTCCTCACCGACGATGACAGCGGTGATTTCCATCAGTTCGCGCTTGATGCGGGCCATGGCGACCTGGGCTTTCTGGGACAGGTGGCCGTTTTCCTTGGCCTGCATATACCCCCGCATGCCGGTGACGAGCCCCATGCCCGCAATGGCGCCCAGGATACCCACGATCAAAAGCGATGCCACCACCTCGACCAGGGTGAATCCGGTGCAACGGGTGTTTGATTTGAGATGCTGCCAGGTGAAAGCGGATGAAGAAAGAATGTTCGTCGGTTTGGCTGAATCTTTCGACCAGCGTAACGCCATCAGATGTTGTTTCTTCCGTTCCATCACTATCAGGCTACCTGGTGTACAGGGTTGTGATCTTGTGCCGGCCTTGAACGACGGTTATTTTCAGCACCCGATCATCACCGGAAGCATCCGTAGACTCTCTATACTGATTCGGTTCTCCGCTGCTGTTAAAAACCACCCAGGCAGCCGTGGCACTGTAGTCGCCGCAGTTCAGGCGGTTATTTTCAACGTCGTTTTTAAATTGATCCAGAGGATTGGTCGATGCGTCCGTCTGCAGCGACGCCAGCATGTGTTTTCTGTAGTTGGCTGTGATACATTCGACGACGGATGTCAAATTCATGCTGCCCTGTGCCATTCTGACCGGCTCGAAGCTCTTGTGAACCGTCTGGCTCATGAATTCGAGCAGGATGGCGCCCAGGATCGAGGCCACGATCAGGGTAATGATCACCTCGAGCAGGGTGAAGCCACCTGGCTTGCCGTTTAGAATGCCGACCGGTTTCATTCGATAAATCCTGTGTTCTTCGTTATGGTGATCGTATAGTGATCCGCCCCCTTGGAAAGGATAACGTTTTGATTGGCGGTTATTTTTGCGCCAGGCGGCGTGGCGGAATAAAACGCGAAGTAGGGGATGCCGCGGTAATCGAACGCATAGGTGCCGGGGCTCATGGTGATACTCTGGGCGGCCAGATTGACGGTATTGGTCTGTTCCCCGGGCAAGTTGATTTTCGCCAGGGGCGTGGCGGCGGCAGCGTCATACCTGAAAAGCCAATACCTGCCGCCGGAATTGTCGGTCTGAATGCCCCAGTGCACATTGTCGTTCATGGCCCGGGCCTGGGCATGGCGCAGGCGGCTCTTCAAGATCTCGGTCTGGACCTTGAGATCGGCGCTGGTCACGCGGCCGCGACCGATGGCAAAGGCGGCGATGATGCTCATCACGATCAGAACGACCACAATTTCTATGATAGTGAAGCCCGCGTTTTTATTCATTTTCGATATTCTGGCGGTAACCGATGCAATTCGAACGAGACGAGCACGAAGTCAACATACAGCTTCCCATAGATGATACACTGCCGGTTGACTTTATGTAAAGAGGCGGGAGAAAGCGTGCCGGTTAGTGGGTCAATCCAGACAGGCAGGAACCGGCAGATTCATCATAATCCTTTATCACGTTTCGGACTTGCGCCATCTTGCAGCGACCTGCAGCGTGGATGCTTCCCGGATCAGTGAAATGGTCTGGCTGCCGAAGGAGAGTTGTCCCCCTGTGTCTTTATCCGGTCCGTTGTCCCAGTGGTAGCTGGAACCGATGTCGGTGTAGGTGGTCATCATCGCCCAGATGGCTTCGTCGCCGGGGTAATTTCCCTGGTTTATAATCAGGTTGGCCCAGGTCAGGGTTTCCCTGGAGTTCAATTCACTTATTCCGGCATCGATAGCGCGCAGCTCAGCAGAAATGCTGATGTTGTTGTATTTTTTGACTGCGACTGACACCATAACACCGATGATGACCAACATGGCCATCAGTTCGATCAGCGTAAATCCTTTTTCTTCCGATAAGGTCAATACTCGATTCATGTTCCCACTCCAGATCAGCAGAAAGCATTATTAGTATACCACACCAGTGCAGTGTCCGAGTATTATTTTTTTGACCACCTTGCGGGTTTGCTGAATTCAGAAGGGTCTCGCAACAACTCAACCTCAGCTGAAGATTGAAAGATTAATGTTCCTCCGCCGGCGTTCGGACCAACAGTCCACCTATAGTCAGGGCCGAGGTACGGATTAATTAAAGAAAAAACCTGGGCGTCGTCTTGCCAACCGTTGGGTGTCAGTTTGGCGTTGGCCCAGACAAGACTCTCCTGGCCGTTTAATTCGCCAATTCCTGCCTCGATACCGTGCTCCTTGGCGTTGACATCCAGATTGATGAACTTTGGGACTGCTATTG
>JBAPYE010000536.1:0-18813 GCA_049284575.1 Desulfobacterales bacterium | reverse complement strand
CTGCAGGCATATTGACGAGATCATATTTTTTGAACATCAGGGCCACATCTTCTTCTGCCTGCTTCTGAAGGTCAATATCGAGGATGCGCCTTCATTTTTCCTTCAAAATAGTTTTTTTTCGAAACGGGTCAAGAAACGCGAACTGTTTCAGAATCTGGACGACAACCAGTGGCATGAGGCTCATCCCGAGAATAAGAGACCATTGGCCGGCTGTGGGCGCCACCATACTCAAAACGGTAGCCAGGGGGTGGAAATAGACTGCAAGAAGGAGCAGCGCCACGCTCAGGGCCACGGCGCCCCAGACAAAGGGGTTGCGTGTCACATCGTTGCAAAACGGTGCGGAGCCAAAATCACGCATATTGAATACATGCCACGTCCTGGCGAAGGCCAGGATCAGAAAAGATAGGGTCACGGCGCGTTCAGCCGGCAACGACATTGTCACCAGGGATATCCAGAACCCGGAAAGAACGGTTCCGGCAATGAGCGCTCCGTAACCGACAATGATGATCCAAAGGGATCTGGGCACTACGGGTTCGGTGGAGGGCCTTGGCGGAATCTCCATCACCGATGACTCTCCTTTTCCCACCCCCAGGGCCAGGGCCGGGAATACGTCGCTGATCATGTTCAAGTAGAGAATCTGCAACGGCAGAAGCGGCAGAGTCGTCCCGAAAAGCATGGCCAGCCCCACAATCAGGATGGCGCCGACGTTGCCGGAAAGCAGAAAGACAATAAACTTGCGAATGTTGCTGAAGATGACCCGGCCCTGTTCCACGGCCAGGGCGATCGTGCCGAAGTTATCGTCCTTGAGCACAATGTCCGCCGCCTCTCGGGCCACCTGGGTGCCCCGCCTGCCCATGGCCACGCCGATGTCGGCCTTGGTCAGGGCCGGAGCGTCATTGACGCCGTCGCCGGTCATGGCCACCACCGATCCATCAGCCTGGAACAAAGAAACAAGATTGAGTTTCTGCTTTGGGGATATCCGCGCGAAAACAGATGTTTTCAAGATCTTGTGACGTTCTTCCGGTTTGTAATCTTCAGGGGCCTTGAGTTCGTCGCCATGCATCACCGCGTCCACATCTCCGGGCAGGTCCAGTTTTCGAGCGATGGCGGACGCGGTCCCCGGATGGTCGCCTGTCACCATGACCACCCGCACCCCGGCTTGATGCAACTCCTGGATAACGTCTTTAACGCCTTTTCTCGGCGGATCCAGGAATCCGACAAAGCCCATAAAAACCAGGGAAGTATAAGGATCGTCGCAAACCGCATCAGAGGACTTGCGCGCGACGCCCAGCACCCTGAGTCCCTTATCACCCAATGCGTCATTGGCCTGCAATAATTTTTCGCGCAGTGTGTCGTCCAGATCCCGCTTTTCCGAACCCGTTGTCAGAACGTGGCTGGACGACTGAAGCACGGCCTCGGGCGCCCCTTTCACCGCCACCAGACAGCCCTGCTCCTGCCTATGCCAGGTGGCCATCATTTTGGTCGCGGCGCTAAACGCCTCTTCTTGTTCCTCGGGCTGCGAGGCCAGCAGGGTATTCCGTTGCAGCCCAACCACTTGACCGGCATGAAGCAGGGCAACTTCCATAGGATCCCCCACCGCATCACCGTCTTCCGAAACCTGTGCATTGTTGCACAACATGCCGATGGTCATCATGTCGGCAATGCAGTTTCGCAGGGATTCATCTGTCATCGCGTCGTTTTCAACGGAAATTGGCGGTTCGGCATCCGGATTCCACTGGACGTGCATCACCCCATCCGAAGTGATCAAAACCAGGGTTGATACGGTCATTTTGTTTTCCGTCAAGGTTCCAGTCTTGTCCGTGCAGATGATGCTGGTCGAACCAAGCGTTTCCACTGCTGAAAGCCGATTGACGAGCGCGTTTTTGCGGGCCATGCGCCACATCCCCCGGGCCAGGGCAATGGTGGCCACAATGGGCAGGCCCTCTGGAATGGCGGCCACAGCCAGGGCGATGGACGTCTTGAAGATCAATGCCAGGTCTTTGCCGGCAAACACGCCGGTCACGCCGATCAATCCGGCGATGCCCAGCGTGATCCAGATCAGCTTCTGCCCCAGCTTGTTCAAGCGCTGTTCAAGGGGGGTCAGCACTTCCTCTTCGGCCCCTTGGGTCAACTGCGAAATTTGCCCCAACTCCGTGGACATTCCCGTGGCTACGACCAATCCCTTGCCTGACCCCTGGGTCAGGGCGGTACCCTTGAACAGCATGTTGGTCCGTTCCGCAAGCGACGTTTTTTCCGGAAGGGCATCGACTTCCTTTCCCACGGGAACAGACTCCCCGGTCAAAGCGGATTCATCGGCCTCGATCCGGTTGGACTCGATCAGCCTGAGATCCGCCGGAATCATATCACCCCCTTCCAGAACGACAATGTCTCCGGGGACTGTTTCGGATGCAGGAATTTGTCGTATTTTTCCCTGGCGCAGCACCTTGGCCTGCACCCGGGTCATCTGCTGAAGGGCTTCCATGGAGCGAACCGCCCGCAGCTCCGTTCCAAACCCGATGAGCACATTGACGATCAAGGCCACCAGGATGGAGACTCCTTCCAGCAACTGCCCGAGGACAAAGGATACGCCGGCAGCCACGGCCAGAAGCAACACGATAAGATTCTTGATTTGGGCGATAAATATCTCCCATACCGAACGCTGCTTGCCGGCTTCAATTCGGTTGGGGCCGTATTTTTGCAAACGATTGCGGGCCTCTTTTTGACTCAGTCCTCCATCAGTGCTTGACTTGAGGTATTCAATCGCCTTTGTCGCCTCAAGCGCCCAGGGATGTTTTCCGTTCAAGGCCGAATGCGTTGAATCATCATTTTTCATGCTTAGCTCATTTTGCTTTGCAATTGAATCGTTAATTCCCCCATTCTCCTCTGTTCGAAGTCGAATGCAAAAGTCGCCGCCGCAGCCGCTGCTCTTCCAAGGCGCAGTAGAGAACGGGCACGACAAAAAGCGTCAGAAGCTCGATGGCCATGCCGCCCACCGAGGGCAGCGCCATCGGCACCATGATGTCGGCCCCGCGCCCCTGGGACGTGATGACCGGCAAGAGCGCCAGGATGGTGGTCGCCGTGGTCATCAAGCACGGGCGCACTCTTCGCGTGCCCGCCTCCAGCGTTCGTTGGCGCACTTCCGCGACGCTCTGAGGAGGCTCCTGCTCAAATCTTTGCTTCAAGTAGGTCGACATCACCACGCCGTCGTCCGTTGCGATGCCGACCAGCGCGATGAATCCTATCCAGACAGCCACGGACAGGTTCACGGTGCCGACCTGGAAAAGGTCGCGCATGGGCGTTCCGAGCAGTTCGAAGTCGAGAAACCACGGCTGTCCGTAGAGCCAGAGAAGCGTAAAACCGCCGGACAGGGCGACGGCCACTCCGGTGTAGATGATGACGCTTGTTGCAACCCGATGAAACTGCAGGTAAAGCAGGATGAAAACCAACGCAAGCGCCACGGGGATCAGCATCATGAGGCGCTTTTCGCTTCGCACCTGGTTTTCGTAGGAGCCCGCGAACGCGAAGCTGACGCCGGCGGGCACGATGAGCTCGCCGCTATCGATCCTGGACTGGATGACACGGCGGGCCTGTAAAACCGCTTCCACTTCCGCAATATCCGGCCGGCGATCGAAAAGTACGTAACTGGTCAGAAAGGTGTCCTCCGACTTGATGACCTGCGGGCCACGGGCGTATCGGATATCGCCAAGCAGCATCAGCGGGATCTGCTCCCCGCCTGGGGTCGGAACGAACACGCGCCCCAACGCTTCGAGGCTGTCGCGCTCTTCCCGCATGTACCGAACACGCACCGGATAGCGCTCACGCCCCTCCACGGTCCGCGTGAGCGTCATGCCTCCAAGCGCGACTTGAAGCACGTTCTGAACGTCGACAATGGTCAGTCCGTAACGACCGATGGCCTCCCGGTTCAGGTCGATCTCGAGGTAGGGCTTGCCCACGACACGGTCGGCAAACACGGTCTCCGGTCGCACTGAGGGGACGGTCTTGAGGATCTCCTCCAGACGCAGTCCGAAGGCTTCAATTGCCTCGAGGCTCGGGCCATGCACCTTTATGCCCATGGGAGCCCGCATGCCGCTCTGGAGCATGACGATGCGGGCATTGATGGGCATCAGCAACGGTGCTCCCGTAACACCTGGACGCTCTGCGGCGCGGACAATCTCGTTCCAGATATCCCGGGGTGAGCGGATGTGATCGCGCCATTGTCGCACGCGCTCACCATTTTCTTGCATGCGATACTCCGGCTTGTAGGTGACCACCGTTTCGATCATCGACACCGGGGCCGGGTCCAGGGCGCTGTCTGCTCGCCCGAGTTTGCCTACCACGCGGTCGACTTCGGGGATCTGCGCGATCGCGGCGTCCATTTCAGAGAGCATGCCGAGCACTTCCCCAATCGAGGCATGCGGCATCGTCGTTGGCATGTAGAGGTACGATCCCTCGTCGAAAGGCGGCATGTACTCCCGCCCAAAACCGGGGAACGTGTGGGCAACCGTCGAGACGGGGCGACTGATGCGTACGCTCTGGGGAAGGAAGCCGAACACCGTCTCGAACCCCAGCCAGGCCGTGGTACCGAAGAGCATGATCCCCGCAGGAAAGAGCAGAAACAGCAGCTTGCGCCGCAGGATCCCGCGAAGGAACCTGGGGTAGAACGACTCGAAGAGGCGGAATGCGCCCATCACGGAGGCGATCAGCACACCAACGAACAGGAGGTTGACGAGGATCCCTTTACCCCTTCCTAAAGGAAGCCAGTCTGCGGTCAGGAGAATTGCTATCGCCACAATCGCAACGAGGTTCTCGGCGAGGGTCATGCGCTTGTTTAACGTCTCTGAAAGGAGCGGCCGGGCGAGGCGATAGGCGCCAAGCAACATGACGAGAAGGCCACCGAGCAGGCTGTAACGAAGAAGCAACACACCGAGGCCGAAAAAGAGCCAATCACGCATGTGCTCCGCCCGCAGCATGGAACGCGCGATCCTTCGCGGGCCGGTGGCTGATATCCTCGGCGCTTCAGGTCGCTTGCGGAAAACGATGAGCGCGGCGCCGGGAAGCACGAGCAGTGCGAAAAGCAGGGCCCCCGTCATCGCAAAGGTCTTGGTGAACGCCAGCGGCGCAAACAGCCGCAGCTCCGTCGATGACAAACCGAAGACAGGCAAAAAGCTGACGACGGTGGTCAGAACGGAGGTCATGACCGCCGGCGCGACTTCCGCTGACGCCCGGCGCACCACCGCGGCGCGCGGTGCGCCGGGCGGGGCTTGATCCAGATGCTGGTTGATGTTCTCGACGAACACGATCCCGATGTCGACCATCGTGCCGATGGCGATGGCAATGCCGCCGAGGGCCATGATGTTGGCATCCACGCCCGTGACTTTCATCATCACGAAGGCCGCAAGCACGCCCAGGGGCAACATCGATGAGATCAAGACCGAACTGCGGAGGTTGCGCAGCATGATCAGCACGACGATGATGGTGATGAGCATCTGCTGGTAGAGCGCGGTCGATAGGGTCCCAAGCGTCTCTTGGATCAGTGTGGTGCGATCGTAAAATGGAACGATGGTGACCTGGCTTGTGGTGCCATCTTCGAGCGTTCGTCTGGGAAGGCCGGGCTGGATCTGCGCGATCTTCTCCTTCACCACGGAGATGACCGCCAAGGGGTTCTCCATGTAGCGGGCGACCACAACCCCGCCCACTGCGGGGGCGCCCTCATCGTCGAGGGCGCCACGACGCAATCCCGGGCCATAGATGACGTGGCCCAAGTCCCTGATGCGAATCGGTGTGTTTTCGCGCGCGACAACCACCGTCGCCTCCAGGTCCTCGATGTCCTTGACGAACCCCAGGCTTCGCACGACATACTCGACGCTGTTGATCTCGAGTGTGCGCGCGCCGACGTCCAGATTGCTGTTGCGGACCGCATTTACGACCTGGGCGAGGCTGACGCCGTGCGCCCGCATCGCTTCGGGATCGACGTCGACCTGGTACTCCCGCACGAATCCGCCGATGGACGCGACTTCACTGACGCCTTCCACCGACTGCAGCGCGTATCGCACCGTCCAGTCCTGGATGCTGCGAAGCTCGTCCGGGTCCCAGCCGCCGACGGTGCGCCCCTGTGGATCCCGCCCTTCGAGGGTGTACCAAAAGATTTGCCCCAGCGCGGTGGCGTCAGGCCCCAGTGTCGGCGTAAGACCGTCCGGCACCGTGCCCGGAGGCAACGAGGCCAGCTTCTCCAAAACACGCGAACGCGACCAGTAGAACTCCACATCATCGTTGAAGATCACGTAGATGCTGGAGAAACCGAACATGGAGGAGCTGCGGACGGTGCGCACTCCGGGGATCCCCATGAGCGCCGTCGTAAGAGGGTAGGTGATTTGGTCTTCGATGTCCCGCGGCGATCGGCCCGGCCACTCGGTGAACACGATCTGCTGATTCTCGCCGATGTCCGGGATGGCGTCCACGGGAACCGGGTCACGCGGCAGAAAGCCGCTTTCGAAAGAAAACGGGGCGACGTAAAGACCGCCTCCGATAAGCATGGCCGCCAGCAGAAGGGCGATCAGCTTGTTGTCGACAAACCAACCGATCAGCGCATCCCAGGCGCCGCGTGGTCGATGGTCGGTTTTGTTCGTGTGCATGGTCAATGTTGGTGTCCTACCGCCGGTGCCGCGCGACGCTCGCCCGAGGCGGCGTCAGTGGGGGGTTTCAAGAAACCGCCGGGCGCCACTTCCTGGCGCACCTCGCCGCAGGTCAACATCGATGCGCCGAAATATGCATTGGCGATCTCGGCGCTTTGCTGCACCCACAGGGCGCCCTTGTTTCCGAAAGCCATCGGGCAGAAAGCCAATCGAAGCGGATGATCGAGGGGGTTGCCGAACCGTGCCAGCAGCTGGATGACGGCCTCGCTGAGAGGCTCGAAGCCCTGTCGGGCGTCTTCCAGATTGTCGGCCATGGCCACATGCCGGGCATGCCCTTGCAATTCCCCTGCGATCTCGGACCAAACTGTGTGTGCCCCGTGCGGTTGTTCCAGTTTGACCCGCTGCGCGGCATCCGCCAGCATCGTCGCTGCTTCCTTTGCACGCGCGAGATCATCGTCGGCCAGAGCGACCTGGACCGCGAGATATGACGACACGACGGGTGCCAGCCCTTTCCTTTTCTCCGGAGACAACTCGATCACGCCGTCCCACACACCTTCCTCGCGGTCGTCGCCGGCCGTCATCATGCTGGCACCACCGCGAATCTGAAGGTCGGCATCGAGCGCAAACGCGCCCCGGGTCACCACCCGGTCTCCTTCAGCGAGGCCGGCCACCACCGCATAGACCTCACCCAAGCGCGGCCCGAGCCGCACCGTACGCGGCTCGTACGCCACGCCACCGTCGGTATCGATCTCAACGTAGACAATTGCCCGGCGGCCCGTGAAGAGGGGTGCGGTCGCGGGGACGACCAGGGGACCTTGATCGCCCCGGTGTTCTCGCGTGACGGTCGCCTCGGCGAACATGCCCGGCCGCAGCCGGCCATCCCGGTTGTCGACCTGCACGCGAACCCGGGCAGTACGACGCCGTACATCGAGCGTCGGATCGATGAAGGTCACCTCCCCCGCGAACTCCTCACCCGGGAGCGCCTCCACCGAAAGCCGCACCGCCTGGCCCACCGCGAGGCGGGGCAGATCGGTTTCGTAGGCATCGAGCTGCACCCAAAGCGTGTTCAGGTTGGCGATGCGGTAGAGGGGTGTCCCGGTCGAGACGTACGCGCCCTCCGTCGCGAGCCGCTCGATCACGGTGCCCGTAAAGGGCGTGCGGATCGCCGCGGCGCGGGTCGGCCGCTGCTGCTGCTCCATGTGTGCGAGTTCGTCGTCCGGCACCCCGAGCAGACGAAGACGTTCCCGGACCGCGTCCAGCGCCGCGCTTGCCGCCTGGCGGGAGGCTTGCGGGCTCTTTTGCATGCGCTCGACCTGCCGCTTGGCGACAAGCAAGTCCTGGTGCGCAGCGAAGATTTCGGGACTGAAGAGCGTAGCAACCACCTGACCCGCCCGAACGCGTTCGCCCGTTACGTTCACCTTAAGGCGATCGATACGTCCGTCGGTCCAGGCGGTCACCGTCTTGAGGGTGGTCTCGTTGGGCTCGACGCGCCCGAGCAATCGAAGTTGTGCCGACGGGTCGGATTGGCGGCGGACCGGCGCGGTCCTGAGTTTCGCAAGCGCGCGCGCACGTTCCGACAGCACGACCCGGTCGGAGCCGCTTGCGCCGCCTGGATCGCTGCCCGCGCGAACCGGAATCAGATCCATCCCGCAAATCGGGCACTGGCCAGGCTCGGGTTGCCGGATTTGTGGATGCATCGCGCACGTCCACATCGTCTCCCTTCCCTGCTCCAGCCCCTGAACCTGCGTCGCGGGTTCAGGCGGCGGGCCGCAAGACCTCAGCGCGAAGACCGACGCGCCCATGACGAAGCCGATGAACAGCAGCAACGCCTTTCCGGCGTGCAATCGGGCCTGCCGCCGCAGTTTCGTGAACCGAGCGCTTTTATCCGTGGGGGTCATCTTCCTCTCCGGGAGACGGTTGGGGCTCGCGAGCGAGCTCCCGACCGACGAGTTCTTCGAGGCGCGCCCATGTGCGCGCATGGTCGGCGCGGGCGCGTTCGAGCTCGATCCGTTGCTCCAGCAGATCGCGCTGCGCCAACATTACTTGGGCGACTGTTGCGCGCCCTACCGTGTAAGCGCCGAGCACTGACTCGTAGGCTGCTTCCGCCTGTGGTACGAGAGTCCCCCGGTAGATCGCCACCCGCCGTGTTGCGTCCCTCAGATTCGCGTGCGTTGTGGCCAGCTCGGCCTCGACCCTGTCGAGCAGCGCTCTCTGTTCAGCGAGTTGGGCACGGGAATCCGCTTCGGCTGCAGCCACGCTATCGGCATAGCTGCCTTGCCAGAGGGGTACGCGTATGCCCATGCCTATGATGACGGCGTCTTGCCCGCTGTCTTTCACACCGGGCGTGGCTGCTTCGTCGGTGATAATCCAGTCCGTGCCCACGGTGAAACTCGGGAATTTATCAGCGCCTTCAGCGCGCGCCGTCGCTTCCGAGGCTTCGGCCAGGAAGCCCAAACTTTCGACCAATGGGTGCGCGCGTACCAAGGATGCGAGCGCTGCTGAAGACGCCAACGGCATGTCGGCGCGGCCGGGCGCCTGGGGTGTGGGGACCGGGAATGCCGAGGCAACGCCGATGGCAGCGCGAAGCTGCGCCTCGGCGCCACGTTCAGCCTCCTCCATCCCGCGGATGTTGTCTTCGATGCCCGCCGCCACGAGGTCAATCTGCTGCAGGTCGGCCAGGATCGCGGTGCCGGTGGAGATACGCGCGCGAACGGACGCCGACAAGCTTCGAATCACTTCGAGGTGCTCGCGGCGGATGGCTTTCGTGGCCCGCACCTGCCAGAGGTTCCAATAGGCTTTGGCGACGCGCTGAGCGACGAGCAGCGCCTGCGCTTCGAAGCGCCTTTGCATCGCTCTGGCTTGCGCCGATGCGGCATCAGCGCCGGCGGTCAATTTCGTGGGCCAGGGAAACGCCTGTTGCAAGCTGATGCGGGCTTGCTGCGGCCCCACGCGCGTCTCGACAGACTCAACGAAGTAGCCGAACCCGATGGTCGGCTCCGGCAAACGTCGGGATCGCGAGATACGATAGACGCTGGCCTGCCAGCGCTCGAAGCCTGCGCGGATCTCCGGGTTGCGTTCAAGGGCAAGACGGAGATAACCGGCGAGGCCCGCTTCAGCGGTCGAACGCAGCGCGTCTCCGCCGGGGTCCTCATCCGAGGGGGGCTCTTGCGGGAGAAGGGCGTAATCGCCGCTTACTGCCGAGAGGTCGCGGCGGACTGCGGGCTCGTATTTTCCCACACAGCCAACCTGAATTCCAGTCAGCACGACGATGACCAGAGTGCTCGCAACTGAAGGTCCAAGACGCATGCCACTCCTCATCGGCTACTCGACCACGATCTCGCCGGCGATATGGTTCATGGTGCAGGCGAACCGGATCGTGCCGGGTTGGGTCGGTGTGAAAGTGAGCGCCACCGCTTCGTTAAGAGGCAAAGGAGCGGAGATCTTGAGATGTTTGATGACGATGTCGGTCGCGCAGGTCCGCTCCACCTTGCGGGTGACGACGAGCTTCACCGGATGCCCGGCGCGGACTTTGAACGAGGCGGGGACGAACCCGTCCGAGGTCACCGAGAGCTCGACGACCTGCTGGTCACCCGTCACGGCGGCTTTCTGCTGGGAATGCTCCGATGCCGGTACCGCGTCCCGGTCCTTCGCACAGGCCGGGAGGGTCAGGAAGATTGCGGCAAACGAGGCGATAATGGCGATAGTTGCGGTCTTCATGGGTCGGTACCTCCTGCTTGAAGTGTGATCTTAAAGTTGAGCAGCATCCGTGCCAAGCGTCCAAAACGCCAAAATAGTAATATCTTTCAAGCTGTTAAGATTGCCAACGGCATTGGCCGCCCTTCGGGGAGGGTTGAAAAAACGGTCGGATGAGTTACGGTGTAACCGATAGAGTTACTTTGCGGGTGGACGCCAAACGTCCCCGGGCGGCGTCCCCGAGGAGGTGGCATTTGGCTCAGGATAATCCCCTGATGGGAAAGGGAACCGGCATCGGAGCCGCGGCCAGGAAGATCTTATGGTCGGGGACCGGACGTCGCCTCTTCGTGGCTTTCGCCGCGATCATCGTGATTTACGCGCTGGCCGCGGGTTTGGCGCTCCACGGCCTCGTGCAGATCCGCCACGAGGTAACGGGGGCCCGCGAGCGGGTCGAGGGATTGCAACTGGCGCTTGAGCTTGCCAGCGCGGTGCGCGACCAGTATGCCCACCTCGCCCACACCATCATTATCGGCGACGACAGCCACGTGAAATTCTACGAGCGTGCGCGCGATCACGCGGAAGCTCTTGTATACCAGATGCGCGGCTTTTCGACCAGACCCGACGAGCGACAGTGGACCGCGCGCATCGAGGGGGCTCTGAAGGAGTTGGATTCGGCTTATCGGAGCCGGATCCTACCCCGTGTGCTCTCAGGCCAGCAGGACGAAGTCCGCGAGGAACACGGACAGGTGTTGAGCAGCGTGGCGGTCGCACAGGATAACGCGGCCTTCCTGGCCGGCCGTTTCTCCGAGTCGGTGACCGAGCTTCAGGTGTTGGTTACCAGGATTCAACGCCGCACCCTGATCTGGGCGTTGTTTTTTTTGCTCGTCGCCCCCGCGCTCGCGGCAGGGGCGGGCACAGTCATCGGTCGCTCGGTCGCGCATCCGCTTGCGCAGTTGAAGGCCGGTGCGGAGAGAATTGGCGCAGGCGATCTCGACACGAGGATCGAGATCCAATGCATGGACGAGTTCGGCGCCCTTGCCGAGCAGTTCAACGCCATGGCGGCTTCGGTGAAGGAGCACCAGCACCGGCTTTTTCTCCAGGAGAAGCTCGCCGGCATCGGTAGACTGGCGGCCGGCGTGGCCCATGAGATCAACAACCCGCTCGGGGTCATCCTCGGCTACGTGCGCGTGCTCGGTAAGAAGGCCGAGGGCGACCTCCGCGAGGATCTGGCGGTCATCGAGACCGAAACGCTGCGGTGCAAAGAGATCGTCGACGGACTGTTGGATCTTTCCCGCCCGCCGAAGCCCGGAGTCAACCCGGCGGATTTACGCGAGCTCGCCGACGACGTGGCGGCGAAGTTGTCGGAATCGGATCAGGCGCTGGGGGTTGGGATCTCCGTTGATGGAGAAGCGTCCGTGCAGGGCGACGTGCTCAAGCTGCGCCAGGTTGTTTTCAACCTCGTGAAGAACGCCGTCGAGGCCGTCGGCCCGGGCGGCCGGGTCGAGGTGCGGATCGGCAATGACGAAGGGCAGACCGAGCTGGCTGTCAGCGACGACGGGCCGGGTTTCCCCGTCGAGGTCCGCGAGCATCTGTTCGAGCCCTTCTTCACCACCAAGCCGCGCGGCACCGGCCTCGGCCTGGCCGTGTCACGCGCCATCGCGCTGGCGCATGGGGGCGATCTCCTCGTCGATGCCCCGGAGCGCGGAGCCAGGGTCGTGCTGCGCCTTCCGCGGGCCTCAGAGAGGGGGACAACATGAGTCGTGCGCGCATTCTGGTCGTCGACGACAAGGAGAACATGCTCAAGCTGTTTGCCAAGATCCTCGGCGACGAATACGAGCTGACGACGGCAGCGGATGGCGGCCGCGCGCTTTTGCTCGTTGAGGCACAGAACTTCGACGTCGTGGTCACCGATGTCAAAATGCCCGGGGCGAGCGGTTTGGAGGTTCTTAAAGCCGTGAAGCGACGGCAGCCGGACACCGAGGTCGTGATGATGACGGCCTACGCCTCTGTCGGCGATGCCGTCGCGGCAATGAGGCTGGGTGCGTACGACTACCTCCAGAAGCCGTTTGACCCGGATGCGGCCGTCCTGACCCTTGCCCGCGCTCTGGAGCGAAAGCGGCTGAAGGAGCAGGCGACCAGCCTGCGCAGGGAGCTTCAGGCCCACCACTCTTTTCAGAACATCGTCGGCAAGAGCCGGGCAATGCAGGATGTCTTTAGGCTCTTCGAACAGGCAGCCGGCCTCGACATCACCGTCCTCTTGACCGGGGAGACCGGCACCGGCAAGGAGCTCGCCGCTCGAGCCATTCATTACCAGAGCGCAAGAAAAGATCGCCGCTTCGTTCCGGTGAACTGCGGCGCCCTGCCAACGGAGCTGGTCGAGAGTGAGTTGTTCGGCCACGCTCGGGGCGCCTTCACGGGGGCGACCAGCGCCAAACCGGGTTTGTTCGAGGAAGCCGACGGCGGAACACTCTTCCTTGACGAGGTCGGCGAGCTGCCCCTCGCCGTTCAGGTGAAGCTGAACCGCACTTTGCAGGAGAAAGAGATCCGCCGCGTTGGAGACAACACGGCCACGACCATCGACGTGCGGGTCATCGCGGCGACTTGCCGCGATCTGAAGGCCGAGTTACAGGCGGGACGCTTCCGGGAGGACCTCTTCTACCGATTGAACGTGTTTCCCATCCGGATGCCGTCGCTCAGGGAACGCCGTGAGGACATCCCGCTGCTCGCGGCGCACTTCCTCGCCAAGTATGAACGGGCCTTCCAGCGGACCCTGGCCGGCTTGACGCCCGACGCGCTGAGGGCCCTGACCGGGTATGCCTGGCCGGGGAACGTCCGTGAGCTGGAGCACGCCGTGGAGCGAGCGGTGGTTGTGGCCACCGGGACCGAGATCGATGCCCGCGATCTACCGGAGGATCTCCAGGAGAATCGAAGAGAGAACCTGCCCATCGAAACTCTCGTCAAGCTGCCGTACCGGGAGGCCCTGGACACGGCCAAAAACCGTTTCACACGCGACTACCTTGCCGCGTTGTTGCGGGAGTTCGACGGAAACGTCACTCGTGCGGCAGAGCGCGCCGCGATGGAACGGGAGAGCCTTCACCGCCTTCTCAAGCGGTACGGTGTCCGATCGGACGACTTCAAGTCGGAACGCTGATGGGTGCTGGTAGCACCGCCAGGGCGCCAGCCACGGATCGTTTTCGAGCCGGCGTCGGAACCTGAAAAGGGGCCGATCCGGCTCAGATCCCCATGTATGCCTTCCGGATGGCGGGATCGTCGTTGAACTGCTGAGGGGTGCCCTGCCAGACGGTGCGCCCTTTTTCCATGACGAAAAAAGCGTCACAAATGCAGGCCAGGGCGTCCACATTTTTGTCGACGACGAGGATTGAAAGCCCCTGGTTCTTTAAAATTTCCAGACAGCGCCAGATCTGGCGGCATACCTTGGGAGCCAGCCCCTCGGTGGCTTCATCCAGGAGGAGCAGGCGGGGATGGGTCATGAGAGCCCGCCCGATGGCCAGCATCTGCTGCTCGCCACCGGAGAGCTGATTGCCGAAATGCCGTTCGCGTTCCTTCAAGGCCGGAAACAGGTCGTAGATGGCCTCCAGCGTCCAGTGCAAGGTGGCGGCCTGCCCACGGCCGGCCGTGGCGACGAGGTTTTCCCTGACCGTCAGGGTCGGAAAAACCTGCCGGCCTTCGGGCACCAGTCCGATGCCGGCACGGGCCACGGCATGGCTGGGCAGGTGATCGATAACCCTGCCGGCAAATCGAATGCGCCCCGAGCGTATGGGCGTCAACCCCATGATGGACCGGATGGTGGTACTCTTGCCCATACCGTTGCGGCCCAGCAGCGCCACCACCTCACCTTGGCCCACCGTCAGGCTCACCCCGAAGAGGGCCTGGCTCTTGCCGTAAAAGGTATCGATCTGCTCTACCGCGAGCATCCGTTCACCTCGTCGCCCAGATAGGCCTGACGCACCAGGGGGTTTTGGCGGATCTCCTCCGGCGTGCCGCTGGCCACGGCCCGACCGTAGACCAAAACCGTGATGCGGTCGGACAGGGCGAAGACTGCCCGCATGTCGTGCTCCACCAGCAGAATCGTCACATCGGCTTTCAGACGGCGGATCAATTTGGTCAGTTCCACCGCCCCGCCGGGTCCCATGCCGGCATAGGGTTCGTCCAGGAGCAGCATCTTGGGATGGCCGGCCAGCGCCATGCCCACTTCGAGCTGGCGCTTTTCGCCGTGGGACAGGTTGGCGGCCGGGATGTCGGAGCGATCTTCCAGTCCCACGCGGGCCAGAGCCGGCTCAATGGTCCGCAGGATGGCCGGATCATGGGCGGCTTTGCGCCAGAAACGGAAACTGTGCCCATTGTGGGCCTGAATCGATAGGGAAAGATTCTCCCGCACGGTGAGACCCTCGAAAATCGAGGTGATCTGGTAGGACCGCGCCAGACCCAGCCGGGCCCGCCGATGGGTGGCCAGGCGGGTGATCCGCCGGCCGTCGAAGTAAACCTGGCCGCTGTCCGGCAACAACTCCCCGCTCAACTGATTCAGGGCCGTGGTCTTGCCGGCCCCGTTGGGGCCGATCAGCGCGTGCAGCTCGCCGCGGGCCACCTCCAGGGAGAAGTCGTCGCTGGCCCGAACGGCGCCGAACCGTTTGGTCAGGGAACGGACGGAAAGCAGGCGCTCAGCCATGATTGCCGTTGCTTCCTGCGATCATGCCGTAGATCCCGCGCTTGGCGAAGAGCACGACCAGAATCAGAAACGGACCCAGGTAGACCATCCAGTGCTCGGTGTAGATCGAGAGCAGTTCCTCCAACAGCAACAGCGTTGCGGCGCCCAGGACCGGTCCAAAGAGAGTTCCCATGCCGCCCAGCAGCACCATGACCAGGATTTGGCCGGAACGGGTCCAGTGCATCAAACCCGGGCTGACGTATTCGATCTGATTGGCGATCAACGCTCCGGCCAGCCCCGCCCCGGCGCCGGCAATGATGAAGCATACCAGCCGGTAGCGAAAAGCGGCGAAACCCAGGGATTTCATACGACGCTCGTTTTCCCGGCAGCCAAGGATCACCATGCCGAAGCGGGAGTGAATCAGGCGCCACGACAGAAAGAGAAATGCGGCCAGGGCGGCCAGGCAGAGATAGTAAAACTGGTGGTCGTCTCCCAGATCGAGCCCAGGCAGGGTGTTGCGCGTGAAGAGACTGAGCCCGTCGTCGCCGCCGTAGACTTCCAGGGAAACGAAAAAGTAATAGAGCATCTGGGCAAAGGCCAGCGTGATCATGATAAAGTGCATGCCGCTGGTGCGCAGGCTTAAAGCGCCGATCACCGCCGCGGCCCCCGCCGAGAGGGTTACGGCCGCGGGCCAGAGGAACAGGGCGCTCTCGCTGCCGGTAATCGTCATCGGCCAGGTGATCACCGGGGTGCCTTCGAATCCGTGCATGGACAGAATGGCGATCACATAGGCCCCGATCCCCACGAAGGCGGCGTGCCCCAGGCTAACCATGCCTCCGAACCCCAGCATGAGGTCGAGGCTGACGGCGGCCAGGGCATAGATCAGGATACGGCTGAAGAGCGATACCAAATACGGCTCGTCTAGCAGCCCGGCTGCCAGGGGCAGCACCAGCAGCACGATGGTCCCGATAGATACGGCGATGGTTCGGCGGTTCACTTGGATGCTTATAGATCCCGGGGTTCGCATTGATTCAAATGCTTGACGTTATCGCTTAGAGGGCATCAGCCCGGTCGGCCGCCAAACCAGCACCGCCGCCATCAATAGATAAACCGACATGGAGGCCAAGGATGCCGCCGCCCCGTCAGCGTATGCCGGAGCCAAGACCAGCCGCAGCAGAAGCGGCAGGAAGGCCCGCCCGAGGGTATCCACGAACCCCACCAGCAAAGCCCCCACCAGGGCACCGCGGATGGAACCGATTCCCCCGATCACGATCACCACGAAGGTCAAAATGAGGACGCTCTCCCCCATGCCGGCCTCAACCGCCATAATGGGAGCGGCCATCACCCCGGCCAGACCGGCCAGGAGGGTGCCCAGGCCGAAGACCAGGGTGTAGAGCAGCCGGATGTTGACCCCCAGCGCGCCGGCTATTTCGCGGTTGCTGGCCCCGGCGCGAATCTGCATCCCGATGCGGGTGCGGGTAAACAGCAGATAGAGCAGCACCGCCACCAGGATGCCAACCGCGATGACGGCCAGGCGGTAGCTGGGATATGGCACCCCCGGGATGAGTTCGATGCTGCCCGACAGCCATCGGGGCACATCCATGAAAAGGGGCTGTCGGCCCCAGAGGATGCGGGTCAGCTCGTTGAAGAACATGATCAGGCCGAAGGTCGCCAGCACCTGGTCGAGGTGGTCCTTGGAATAGAGGCGGCGCAGCACGAGCATCTCCACCAGCATGCCCGTCAGAGCGGCGGCCGGCAGGGCCGCCAGCAAGCCCAGCAGAAACGACCCCGTGCCGGCCGTCACCGTTGCGCCCACGTAGGCCCCGATCATGTAGAAAGATCCATGGGCCAGGTTGATCACCTGCATGATGCCAAACACCAGCGTCAGCCCGGCCGACATCAAAAACAGCATGATCCCCAGTTGGAGACCGTTCAAGAGTTGTTCGACAAAAAGCAGCATGAAACCTGCATTTCGGCACACAAAGACTGAAAAGACCGTTTCGGGAGTGGGCGCTAATCCATTTTGCAGTCCTCGCCGTACACATTGCTGTGATCCGTGAAGACCGCCTTCAGGGTTTTGTTGGTATAAATGCCGCTTTCGTCCTTGACCACCTCACGGATGTAAATGTCCTGCACCGGGTGCTGGTTGGCCGAAAAAGCGAACTTGCCCCGCACACTGTCGAAATCGGCCTTGCCGATGGCCTGGCGCAGGGCATCGAGCTTGGACACGTCGCCCCCCACTGCCTTGAGAGCGCTGCCCAGCAGGCGCGCGGCGTCATAGCCCTGGCTGGCATAAAGCGTCGGGGTGCGGCCGTAGGCTTTACGAAAGGCCGCCACGAACTGCCGGTTGGCCGGATTGTCCAGGTCATGGGACCACTGGGAGCCGTTTTTGACGCCCAGCGCGGCGTCCTGGACCGCCTGCAGCAAGCGCTCGTCAAAAGAAAAGGCCGGGCCGAAGAGCGGGATGACCTGGTTCAGGCCGGCCTGGGCGTATTGTTTCAGGAAGTTGATGCCCATGCCGCCGGGCAAGAAGAAAAACACGGCATCCGGTTCGGCGGCCCGCAGGGCGGCGATTTCAGCCGCGTAGTCCGACTGCCCCAGCTTGGTGTAAACCTCACCGGCGATGGCACCTTTATAGTAGCGCTTGAAGCCCGTTAAATGGTCTTTACCGGCTGGATAGTTGGGCGCCAGCAGGTAAACCTTCTGGAAGCCGGCATCGGTCACATACTGGCCCACCACCTCATCGAGGTTGTCGTTCTGGTAGGCCACGTTGAAATAATTCGGATGGCACCCCTTGCCGGCCAGCAGCGAGGGGCCGGCGTTTGCGCTGACATAGATCACGTCGTCGCGCACCACCTTGGGCACCACGGCGATGGCCACGTTGGAAAAGACGATTCCCGTCATGAGCTTGACCTTGTCGCGCTGGATGAAGCGCTCGGCGATCTGCTTGGCCTTTTCGGGCTCGGCAGCGTCGTCGTCCACGAGAAGGTCCACCGGCACACCCCCCAGCTTGCCGCCCTCCTGGTCGATGGCCAGCTGGAACCCGTCGCGAATCTCCTCGCCCAAATAGCCGGCCTTGGTGGAAAGTGTCGTGATCATTCCGATTTTGACAGGCTGCATCGCCAGAGCGGGCGCCACCGCAAGCAGCGCCGCCGCACAAAGTGCCATCAGAATCCGTTTTCCCATCCTTGTTCTCCTCTGCTGCCGCCGCCTTTCTGCATCGCGTGGCGGCCCATGTGAATGTGATCCAAATGTGAAAATCAACGCTCCCATGTTTATAAAGGCAATTAGTAGGCTAAAATTGGTAAAGTTGTCAATACAATTATGGCGTTGCGCCCAAACTTCTCAGGGATTGGGCTGATTACGGCCCATTTCCTACTAGCTGAACAGGCGCTTTTTGGAAAATTTAAGGGGTTCAAAACCCAATTTGTGATCTGCATAGAAAGTCATTATAGACGCGAATTCGACCATTTATTTTTTTCCATTTTTCTTGACGAATTCAAAATTTAGGAAAATATTGATGGTGTTCTTGTGAAAATATATAATCCGGAAAAAACCAATGTAAAAAATATTTAAGGCTCCGTGAGACAACGACTGTCCAATAAAGCAAGATCAGACAGCCGCCCATTTCAAGAGCTTGTTCAATATTATGCCTCTGCACCTGGCCCATGGGCATAGCTATGGATTATACGAAACTACTCGAAAAATATAATCTCTTGTTGGGTGAGGTAAATCGCTTAACGGAAGAAAACAGTCAATTGAAAGCCCAACTTGGACTGACGAAATCAGAGACACCCAAGATTAATGCCTCATCCATTAAAT
>JBAPYE010000535.1:0-8556 GCA_049284575.1 Desulfobacterales bacterium | reverse complement strand
GAAAGACCCCATGACCTGCCGTGCCCCCCTCAGCGCCAGCATGGAAGACTACCTCGAGGCGATCTACCACATCGTAGCGGAGAAACAAGCCGCCCGGGCCAAGGACATCGCCATGCGCCTGGCGGTCAACAACTCCTCGGTCACCGGCGCCCTGCGGGCCCTGTCGGAAAAAGGGCTCATCAACTACGCCCCCTACGACGTCATCACCCTCACGCCCGAGGGCAAGCTGCTGGCTGAAGAGATCGTCCGCAAGCATGAAGCCTTGAAGGATTTCTTCGTCACCATTCTGCACATCAGTGAAGAGGAGGCCGAAAAGGCCGCCTGCGGGATGGAGCACACGGTTTCCCCCAACATCCTGGACCGCCTGATACGCTTTACCGAATTTTTGGAGATCTGCCCGCGGGGCGGGGTCAGCTGGATTGAGAATTTCTGGGAAAACATTGAGAAGGGGTGCGACCGGATGGAACCCTACGAAGACTGCCAGCGCTGCATTCAAGACTGTCTGACGGAGTTCACCGCCAAAAAGGCCCAGATCGACGCCAGCAAAGGCGAGACGCTCCTGCGCGACCTCACCCGCGGCCAGCGCTGCACACTGCTCAAGATCAAGGGCCGCAGTGATGTCAGCCGCAAGCTCAAGGCCATCGGCGCAGCCCGGGGCAGCATTTTCGAAGTCGAAGAGATCACTAGCCCGGACCAGGTGATGGACGTCAAGATCAAGGGGTATCACATCTCCCTGCGGCAGGACGAAGCCGCCAAAATCGTGGTGGAACCCCTGGGCTGAAGCCTCGCCCGCCGCCCCTCTCCGCTGCCGGCCCCGGGTGTTGCGGCAGCCGACTCACCGTTGCGGGTGGAAAGCGCCCCCCCAACGCGCAAGACGCTCAGCTGAATCCCAGCAGCCGGCCTCCCTGCCACACCCCAAAAGCCGCCACCCATGCCAGTGAGGTGCTGTATGCGATGCTGAAGAAGGTCCATCGCAGAGAGCCGGTTTCGCGCCGGATGGCGGCAATGGTGGCCAGGCACGGCAAATACAGGAGCACGAAGACCATCATCGCAAGGGCCGAGAGCGACGTCATCCCGGTCCTGTGCAGCGCGCGCTGGAGGGCGTCGCCCTCGTCGGCCGAGTCGACGGCGTGGAGAACCCCAAGGGTGCTGATCACGATCTCCTTGGCGACAAACCCCGTCAGCAGAGCCACCCCGCCGCGCCAGGTGATGCCGATGGGCGCGAAAACGGGTTCCAGCGCACGGCCGATCCGCCCGATGTAGGACTTTTCGATGCGCTCGGCCTCCCGAGCGATTTCAATCTTCTCTAGCGCCGTGCGGCGCGCGGCTTCGAGGGCCGCACGCGCCTCGGGGGCGGCGGCAAGAATGCGCTCATTGAAGGCCGCGCCGATTCGCTCCGCAGCAGCTGTATAATCGGTGGCGTAATCGATGTGGCGCGGGAAGGCCGTCAAAAACCAGATGATCACCGCTCCCGCCAGAATGATCCCGCCCATCTTGCGCAGAAAAATCTTGCTGCGGTCCCACATGTGGATCATCAGGCTCTTGAGCATGGGCACACGGTAGGGTGGCAGCTCCATCACGAAAGGCGCATCGGCCCCCCGCAGCAGGGTGGAGCGCATCAACCGGCCGGTGACAATCGACACCAGGATACCCGACAGATAGATCGCGAAGATCACCGTGCCGGCCTGCGGGCCGAAAAAGGCCCCGGCCAGTATGATGTAGACCGGCAGTTTGGCCGAACAGGACATGAAGGGCGTGATCAGGATGGTGAGCTTGCGATCCGTCTCGCTCTCCAGGGCGCGGGCGGCCATGATCGCCGGCACGTTGCAGCCGAATCCCATCAGCATGGGGATGAAGGACTTGCCGTGCAGGCCGATGAGGTGCATGATCCGGTCCATCAGAAAGGCCGCCCGGGCCATGTAGCCGGTGTCTTCGAAAAGGGCGATGAAAAAGAAGAGAATCAGGATGTTGGGCAGAAAAACGATGATGCTGCCCACCCCGGCGATGACGCCGTCGAGCAGCAGGTCCTTCAGCAGCCCGTCGGGCAGCATGGCCTTTAAGCCCAAAGCGATCCAGCCGACGCCCGCATCGATCCACTCCATGGGATAAGCCCCGAGGGTGAAGGTCAGCTGGAACATGGCCCAGATGAAGAAAAAGAAGATCGGAAACCCGAAAAACCGGTTGGTCAGCACCAGATCGATGTTGCGCGAGATATCCACCCGCTGGCGGCTGGAAGTGGTCACCACCTCTTTGACAATGCCGGCGATAAACCCGTAGCGCTCATCGGTCATCAGGATTTCGGGGTCATCGTCGAAGCGGTCCATCAAATGGCTGCGCAGCCGGGCGGTTTCCGCCAGAATTTCGGCTCCGAAAGCACCGGTCTTTTCCAGCACGCGCGATGTGACGATCTTGTCGTCCTCGAGCAGTTTGATGGCCGTCCAGCGCGATTCGTACGGCAGTGTGAGGTCGTTGCGGGCCCCCATGAAGTCCTGCAGGGCAGTGATCGCCGCCTCGATATCCTTGCTGTACTTGACCTTGCGGCTGCTTGCGGCTGACGCCCCGCGCTCCGAGAGCGCGATGGCTTCGACAATCAACGCATCGATGCCCTCGTTCTTGTTGCCGACGGTGAAAACCACCGGCACCTCGAGCAGTTCCGAAAGCTTTTGGGCATCGATTTTGATGCCCCGCGAACGCGCCAGGTCGGCCATGTTGAGGGCGAAAACCACCTTGCAGTCCAGTTCCCTGACCTGGGTGGCCAGGTAGAGACTGCGCTCCAGGTTGGAGGCGTCGATGATGTCGATGACCACATCGGGATGCGCCTCCAGGACGAAATCACGGGCGACGATCTCCTCGATCGAAAACGGCGTCAGGCTGTAGGTTCCCGGCAGATCGACGATCTTGACTTCATACCCGTTGCGCTGGATGACCCCTTCCTTTTTCTCGACGGTCACCCCCGGCCAGTTGCCGACCTTCTGGCGCGTCCCGGTCAGGTTGTTGAAAATCGTGGTTTTTCCGGAATTGGGGTTGCCGGCGAGCGCGACGGTGAGACGTTTGATGGAACCGGTCATGTCAACGAACCTTCTCGACGGTTATCTGGGCCGCCTCCTCCACCCGCAGGGAGAGGTGCGCCCCCTTGACCACGATTTCGAGAGGGTCTTTCAGAGGGGCGTACTTCTCGACCCGGATCTCTGTGCCCTTGATCATCCCCATCTCCAGGATGCGCCGCCGCAGGGCCCCGTTGCCGCCGATGCGGACGATCGTCGCCCGCTGACCTTCCCGCATGTCGCTCAACCGCATGCTGTCCGTTTCCACTGTCCACCCCAAGGGCGATTGCGTGCCGACCGGCATCACCATCAGTCCGGTTTACGGTTTTCGACCATGATTTTCCGGGACAGACCGCGGCCGATGACCAGGCGCTGAAAGGCCAGCGCAACGACCACATGCCCGTTTCCGGTGTTGGTCACCACTTCGATCTCATCCCCCACCCGCAGCCCCATGGCCATCAGGCGCAAACGGGCGGCAGAGCCGCCGTGAAAGCCGCTGACCACCATTTTTTCGCCGGGCCGCGCCTTTGCCAGCGGGATCTCCACCTGGCGGGACTGCATGCACTCCGAACAGATCCCGTAAATGTCCATTTTGTGCTGCAGCATATGAAACCCGTGCGCCGCCGCAATCTCCCCCTGCAGGGTTTCCAGCTGGTCATCGGTGAACTCGACGATCCGCCGGCACTTGGTGCAGACCATGTGATCATGGTGTTGTCCGAGATGCCGGTGCTCGTAGCGGATGATCCCGTTATCGAAGCGATTTTTGCGGGCAAACCCGAACTGACACATCAGGTTAAGGGTGTCGCGGACAAAGCCGGTATCGGCAGCATGGCTGTTTTCGGAGACCAACGCCGCCAATTCGCTAGCGGTGACATGCTGCTCGGTCTGCAGGAAAATTTCCACCACCCGCAGCCGCTCGTCGAAGCGGTCGATATTCTCCTGTTTGAAGAGTTTGATAAACTGATCTTTTTCCATTTGATGCAAGTGACGCATAGCGTGTTCCGCCCCCCTGCTCGAAGGCTTACGTCAGCCCACCCCGAAAGACCGTGACCGCTTCTGACGAAACATTTTTGCCTTTTGTCAGCGGCCTATCCGCCACGGCCGGTGCCGCGTTTTTTGCCGGAACTTTTTGGACCAGCCAACTGAATACGGAACGACGAAGATTTTGTCAAGCGCTTTGTCACCACGTAGACAGATAACAGACCCGCTCCAAAGCCTCGCCGCCGAAAGATGCCGCCCGTTCTGATTCGCGCAGCTTCACCCCAGATGCTTGATCACATCCTCGGAAAGGGTGTCGTCATGGGCCTGAAAGACGGGAATCAATTCGGCGGCGATGTCTTTTATCGACTTGATTTTCTTTTCCTTCATCACCCCCTGGATTTTTTCGACCCCCTCTTCGATCATTCTTAAACCTTCGGCGATGGCGATAATGTCTTTGCGTTCCATGGGCGGCGCCTCCTTTACAGTGCGGTTGGCATGGTTGGATTATTAATGGGAAGAGAGCGCCAATCTTAACCACTGACAGGTTTCAATGCAACCCCCCGGCAGCGGCGGCCCCTCTTTGCGACCCGAAGATTTCCTTTGACTCCAAACGGATGTTTTTTGCGGCCCCCCCTTGACGTCCGCCCCCGACGCATTAGAATTCTCATGTACACGTGAGAGCGTGTATGAGTAGTGTTAAAGCCATCAGCTTTTTCATTCACTCCTCCTCCTAGGGTGGCTCATCTGAGCCACCCTTTTTTGGTTCTGGCCCCCCTGGCCAACCCGCCATCACCCCACCGAGCGTTTTTTCGCGGGATGACTTGCGCACCTCTTGTTTTGAGCTATCGCCTGTATTAAGATGCGCCCTTTCATCGTCGACGGCGGCCTGGAAATCTCCGAAAGCCACGCGACCGTTGGCCTTCGGATTGCGGCGGCACTTTTTGAGGTGCTGCCCGTGGCGCGCCCCCCGCGGGGGGACTTTGTGTCACGGTCCTTGGCGCTGTCGTTTTTCGGAAACTGGCCGCGCAGGTCACCGCAGGAGTTGGATCATGAAGCACCGCAGAATTTGGGGTGGCCCCCTTATCGTGTTGACCATCTGGGGACTGTTCTCCATGAACACCCACGCCCGGGAGCTGCCGGTGGTCCGGATCGGCATCCTGCGGGACGGCCCGACCGTGCGTTTTCCGGAAACCCGGTCGATCCTGCAACAGGAAATTCTGGATCTGACCGCCGCCGAGTTTGACGTGCGCTTTCCACCCGGCGCGGACCTCCAGGGCAACTGGGAGCCACCCCGAATTCGCGCTGCCCTAAACGGTCTGCTGGCCGACCCGCAGATCGCCATCGTGGTGACCCTGGGAGCCATCGCCTCCAACGAAGCCTTCGGTCAGGGCCGACTGCCCAAACCGGTTATCGCCGCCACCGTCATCGATGCCGGCCTTCAGGGTCTGCCGCGCCGCAACGACGCCAGCGGCATCCGCAACCTCAGCTACATCGACGCCTTCAAAAGCTTCGAGCGCGACATCCGGGCGTTTCATGAACTCACCGCCTTCCGGCACCTCGCGATCCTCGTGGATGAGCTGCTGCTGGCCGAGTTGCCCCGGCTGCAGACCGCCCCCGCAGCGCTTGGTCGGCAGCTGGGCGTCCGGATCAGCCTTCAGCCGGTGGCGGCGGACCCCGAAGCCGCCTTGGCCCTCCTGCCCCAGGGCGCCGACGCGGTTTACCTCACCCCCTTGCTGCGTTTCTCACCAGAGGCCTTTCACGTGCTGACCGCCGGGCTGAACCGGCGGCGGCTGCCCAGCTTCTCCATGTGGGGTCGCGACGAGGTTGTGCAAGGGGTGTTTGCCAGCATGGCCCCGGCCGCTGACTTTGAGCGCTTTGCGCGCCGGATCGCCCTAAATATCCAGCGTATCCTGTTGGGCGAGGCCGCGGAAGACCTGCCGGTGACCTTTGCCGTCGGACGCCAGCTGAGCATCAACATGGCGACGGCGCGGGCAATTGACCGCAGTCCCGGATGGTACCTGCGCACCGAGGCCGATCTCATCCACGACGCCCCCCGGGAGGGCGGCCGCCGACTGACGCTGAAAAGCGCCATCGATGAGGCCCTCACCGCCAACCTGGACCTGGCGGCCGCCGACCGGGCGCTGGGCGCCGGTCAGGCCAGCGTCGATGAGGCCCGCAGCACCCTGCTGCCGCAACTGGACCTCGCCAGCCAGGGGGTCGTGATCGACGAAGACCGGGCCGAGGCCAGCCTGGGGCTCCAGCCCGAGCGCGTCTGGCAGGGTACGGCCAGCCTGACCCAGCTGCTATACTCCGAGGAGGCTTGGGCCAACTATACCATCCAGCAGCATCTGCAGGCCGCGCGGATCAAAGAACGCGACGCCCGCCTGCTGGACGTCGTCCTGGAAACCGCCGAAGCCTACCTCAACGTCCTGCGGGCCGAGAACTTCGCACGCATTCAGCAGGACAACCTGCACCTGACACGTGCCAACTTGGAACGTGCGCGGGTGCGGCTTTCCAGCGGGATATCCGACCGCTCCGAGGTTTTCCGCTGGGAAAGCGCCCTCGCCACCAGCCGCAAAACCGTCCTGGAGGCCCAGGCAACCGTCCGGCAGGCGGTGCTCCAGCTCAATCGCCTGCTGCAACGGCCCCAGGAAGAGCTCTTCACGGCCGCCGAGACCGACCTGGAGGACCCGCTGCTGGTGATCAGCGATTCGCGGTTGCTGAGCTGGGTGGACAATCCCCGTCACTTCGACCGTTTAAGGGAGCGGATGGTCCACGACGGCTTGAAGCTCTCTCCGGAGCTCAACCGGCTGGATTTTGCGATTGCCGCCCAGCAGCGCGCCCTGGTCGCCGCCAAACGTGCCCACTGGCTGCCAAAGGTTGTCCTGCAGGGCAGCGTCACCGAGGCGTTTTCAACATCCGGGGCCGGTTCGGAAAGTCCCGAATTCCAGGTGCTGCCGGGACTGGCCCCCCTGAGTCTGCCTGACGCCGACGATACCGACTGGCGCGTCGCCCTCCAGGCGCGCCTGCCGCTCTTCACCAGCGGCGGCCAGTCGGCCAAGGTCCGCCAGGCCAGCGAAGAGGCGGCCCGCCTGCGGCTGGAGCGGCGGGCGGCCGCCGACCGCATCGAGCAGAGAATTCGCAGCGCCCTTTTCCAGACCAGCGTGTCTTACCCGAACATCCGGCTGTCGCGGGACGCCGCCGAAGCGGCGCGCCAGAACCTCACCCTGGTCACCGACGCCTACACCCGCGGGGTGGTCTCCATCATCACCCTGCTGGACGCCCAGAACAACGCCCGGGGGGCCGACCAGGTGGCGGCCAACGCTGTCTACAACTTTCTGATCGATCTGATGCGCGTCCAGCGGGCCGCCGGGCGGTTTTCACTGCTGATGGCCCCTGAGGAACGTGAGGCCTGGCTCCAGGAGATCGACAGCCTTTAACCGCGGACCGGGGGCGACCCCGCAAACCCCCTGACAGGCCGCCCCAGCAACACCTGTTCCAGCCGGCGAGGATACTCGAGGATATGATTTCGAAACCGCTGTCGATTATATTGGTCTCCCTGCTGGTGGCCGCGCTGCAGGGCTGCGGCAGGAGCGATGAGCCCCCCCGCGGGGAACGGGTTCGACCGGTCCGCTATATACGTGTAATGCCCGTGCCGGCGACGGAAGTGCGCACCTTTGCCGGCATCGCCAAGGCGGCCCGCGAATCCACCCTCAGTTTCCGCGTCGGCGGCACCATCGCATTTATCGGGGTCGCCGTCGGCGACAGCTTGCAGCCCGGCCAGCCGATCGCCCGCCTGGACCCCACCGATTTCCAGTTGAACCTCCGCAAAGCCGAGGCCGCCCTGGCCAGCGCCGAGGCCGAGACCCGCAACGCCGCAGCCAATTTTGAGCGCATGCGGGCTCTCTATGAAAACCGCAACGCCTCCCTGAACGACCTGGATGCCGCCCGCGCGGCCTACGAATCCAGCCAGGCCAGCGTCCAAGCGCTACAGAACCAGGCCGCGCTGGCCCGCCGCCAGCTGGGCTACACCCGCCTGAAGGCCCCCGGGGCGTGCGCCGTGGCCCAGGTGCCGGTGGAAGTCAACGAAAACGTGGACCCCGGCCAGGCGGTGGCCGTGATCAGCTGCGGCAGCCACCTGGAAGTCAAGGTGGCCGTTGCGGAAGGCGTCATCGCCCGCATCCGGGAGCAGGCGCAAGCCACAGCGGCTTTCGACGTCATCCCGGCTGAAGCCTTTGCGGCGGTGGTTACCGAGGTGGGGGTCACCACCGTCGGGGACGCAACCACCTTTCCGGTCACCGTTCGCCTGGAGAGTACCGACAACCGCATCCGGCCGGGCATGGCGGCTGCCGTCACCTTCCAACTGGAGGGCGCCGCCGGCGCCGCCGGACGGATTTTCCTGCCGCCCGCAGCCGTCGGCGAAGACGCGCACGGGCGATATGTCTTTATCCTGGAACGCCTCGCAGACGGCTTTGGCATCGTCCATCGCCGGGAGGTCCAGGTGGGCGTGATCGGGTCTGCGGGCCTGGAG
>JBAPYE010000534.1:0-2114 GCA_049284575.1 Desulfobacterales bacterium | reverse complement strand
GTGTTGAAGATCGACGGCTGACCGAAGCCGGTCTGGACGATCTTCAGCGCCCGCCGCAAAAAGCGCTCCGGGCTTTTCTTGCTGACCTGCACCATGCTGCTCGGCTGGAGCAGCCGCATCTCCTCGATCACGTCCAGGATCAGGTAGGTCAGCTCGTTGACCCCGTCGCTGCCGTCGGCTTTCACCCCGCCGAGGTTGATCAGCGCAAAGTCCACGTAGGTGTTGCTCTCCTTGGCGGTGATGCCGACTTTGGGCGGGGCCGGGTGGTTGTTGAATTTCACCCAGAAGGCCGACAGCAGTTCCCTGGCCTGCTCGCGGGTCAGGCGCCCGGCGGCAAGATCCGCCTGGTAGAAGGGGTAGAGGTGCTGATCCAGCCGGCCGGGGTTGAAGGCGTCCCAGGGGTTGAGTTCGGTGATGACCCCCAAGTGCACAAACCAGTAGTACTGCAGGGCCTCCCAGAAGGTGCGCGGTGCTTCGGCCGGGACCCGGCGGCAGATGGCGGCCATGGTCTGCAGCTCCCCCCGGCGCTCTTCGCTCTCTGCCGCCGCCGCCAGGGCGTCCAGGGCTTCGGCGTGGCGCCGGGCGAAGGCGATCAACGCCTCGGCGCAGATGGCCATGGCCTGAAGCTGCTCGCGCTTGTCCAGGGCCTCGGGGTCGTTCAGGAAATCGAGATTCTGGATTGCGGCGTCGATCTCGGCCCTGAGATCGTTGAAGCCCTTGCGGTAGATGGTGTCCCCCATGGCGGTGTGGCCCGGGGAGCGCTGCTCCATGAACTCGGTGAAGACCCCGGCGCGGTAGGCGGCCTGCCATTCCCGCGGGAGTTCGCGGAAGAGCCGCTCGCGGATGGATTTGCCCTGCCAGAAGGGGATGATCTCGTCCCGGTAAATGCGCCGGGTGGCGTCGTCCACACCGAAGGCCACCTTCTCCCGGGCGTTTAAGGTCTCGAGGTCATCGATGCTGTGCAGGCAAACCTCGGGGTAGGTGGGGGTCGCCTTGGGGGCCGGGCCGCGCTCGCCCACGATCAATTCACCCTTGTTGATGCACAGCGCCTTGCGGGTCATCAGGTGGTGAAACAGGCGGGCGCGCTGGAGCGGGACGGGTTCTTTCTGAGCCACGCCGCTGCTGTAGAATTCGGTCACCAACTGCGCCCGTTCCACGGAAACCGTGGCCGGGGTGCTTACACTCTGTTCGCGCAGCGCGCGGATGCGGGTGTTCATCGACTATCCTCCCACCTGGACCTGGAGTCCACGGGACGTCAAAAAATTTTTCACGGCGGCCACCCGTTCGGCGGTGGGCGGTTTCAGCCCCCGCAGCCTGTTTTCTTTCCCCAGCCGCCGGTATTTGCCGGCAGCCGCGGCGTGATACGGCAACAGGTCGATGCGGGTCACGGTTTCCAGGGAGTGCGCCAGCCGCGCCAGGCTGTCGAGGTTGTCGTCATCGTCGGTGATGCCGGGCACCAGCGCAAAGCGGATCACGATATTGCTGCCGCCGGCGGCGATGCAACGCAGGTTTTCCATGATCAGCCGGTTGGAAACCCCCGTGTAGCGCTTGTGGGCGATTTCATCCAGTATCTTAAGATCGAAAAGCCACAGGTCAACCAGGTCCAGCAGGGTTGCCGGGGTCCCGGCGGGGGCGTAGCCGCTGGTGTCCACCGCGGTGTGGATCTCGCGCTCCCGGCACGCCCGCAGCAGCGCGTGCAGGAAGGCCGGCTGCGAGAGCGGCTCGCCGCCCGAAAAGGTCGCCCCGCCGCCGGAGGTGTCATAAAAGACGAGGTCCTTTTCAATCTCCCGGACAACCTCCGCCACCGTGGCCTGCCGGCCGATGGTTTCGGCATCGGCGGCGCCCGGCCCGGCGCCGCTTTTGGCGGCCATGGGCTCCGGCTGGCGGCTCTGGCCCTCGGGGTTGTGGCACCACCAGCAGGCAAGCGGGCAGCCTTTGAGGAAAACGGTGGTGCGGATGCCCGGACCGTCGTGCAGGGCGTACTTCTTGATTCTGAATATGGTGCCGGTTGCGGGGGGCATCCTGGGATCGCTGTGATCTTTGACAGTTCCGTAGAAAGGCCAATTTCTGCGTTGCGCTGCATCTCGAAGTCGCTGCGGCGTACAGTAGTACGC
>JBAPYE010000533.1:0-4393 GCA_049284575.1 Desulfobacterales bacterium | reverse complement strand
GTATTGCCTGAGGGTGACAGTCGCGGAGGACAATTTTTAGGGGATTTTTTCGGAGAGGATAGACCCTTGTGGGTCATGGTTCTTCTCGAAATTTGAGGATTTTTTCGGGCGTTGACAAATTTTCCGGGGAATTTTATGTGTGTGGGACCTCTTTGGCCCTCTTGGGCGGCACACGAAACTTACACAAACCTGTGTGCCAGCGCCAAGAGAAACACTGGAGTTGAGCAAGGGAAAACCCAATAAAACAGTGGCGTTATGCGAATTTTGGTGTCGAGGGAGGAGCATATCCCTGCATCGCCACCAGCTTAACACTAGCCTATTGATAGTAAAAAAAGCAGGTTAGATAAGATAAAATCCGACTCTATCTCATCCTAAACACTGGTACTGAACACTCGTACTGATGGCGGTAGAGTCGGATGTCTTTTTTTAGAGGCAGGTCCCCCCGCACCAGCAGGCCCAAAAAGGCCACTTCGTATCTGATTCACACCCCCGACCCCTATTATTTCCGGTAGCAAATTCCAAACGCATATTGCAACTCTTTTATCCTCTGGTTAAGATGTGCCTTTCTTTTCTCAAGGTACACGATTTTGTTCTGCATCAACTTCATCATCCTGATTAAAGCCAAGCATGGTTTAAATCTTCTTTAAAACATGAAGTTTAAAATTTTACCCACACTTGACATGGGTCATTTTCACCACCCAAGCTAAGAGGTCCTTTATGAACACGGAAACTCTCCCAAACGACACAATGGCATTTGCCGATGTCCTTCGTGAGATGGACATCGATTTTATTGTCCTCGGTGAATACGGCATCACCGTGGAAGATGCTGCAAAGCTGATCCATAAGGACCATTTCATTTTCTTGGATGTGCGCACCAGGGAAGAAAAAGAGCATCTGGCTTTTCCCTTTGCGATGCACATCCCCATCGATGAGTTGCCGGATCGCCTGGGCGAACTGCCGCACGATAAATTCATCATAACCTTCTGTCTGACAGGATTCAGAGGCGTCATGGCCTATGCCTTCTTGCGGACACAGGGGTTCGATGAGGTAAAAGCCCTCAAGGGGCGATTGGACAATTTGGCCGGAGCCATGACCCCGAGCAGGTTCTATAGGCTCAAGCCTTGAGGTGAATATCTGCCCTGCAAATTCAGCAAGGGCATTTTTCCAAATGTTGGCGCAGTCGCAGGTTATTGAAAGGCCAGCGTTTGCATCCAGTGCGCCGGCGTTGCGGTATATTCCGAGGATCTGGAACACAAATGAAGCGCCCGATCCCTCTGCAATTATATCGGTGAAAAAGGCACTTACACCCGGCAGGGGTTGGATCGAAACACCAATAAGGCGCTATTGCGCAAGCATATCAGAGAAAACGCCGACTACGATGGTGCCCGTTTGGGCGATCTTCAGCGCAATTCACGGCTTCGACCCATATTGAACGCAACCGGAAACCGGCATGACTGCGGTGTCCACGCCATTATAATCGGGTGCCAGCAGGGGGACATCCTCGGCGCCTCCAGGGTTCAACAGGCGGTCCACCTCTCGGGTGGCGGCAGCGGGCCTTACCACGCGACCACCTCCGATCCGATCAGGTCCGGGTTGGCCGCGAACTCGCACTCCTGTTCCAGGGCTCCTCTGCCACCTCCCCGGTCATGCAGTTCTTCAGCTCGGGGCCCAGTTCGGCGAGAGTGGTCTTGACCTTCTCCAGATTTTCAGCGGTCGACTTGTCCATGTAAATTTTGACACAGACGCTTTCCCAAGTGTGGGGGGTCTTCGATCTGCCCCCACCAGGACGGTAAACCACCGTAACCACCTTCCCGGCCACCCGGTCAGCGGTAAAGGCTTTGACCCTCCTCCAGAAATTCTACCTTTTCTCAGGAGTGTCGATACCGTATAGGCCCACCCGTTCGCCTCGACCGTTATGCAGAACCTTAATGGTGGCCCCATCGGTAACCACTACTGGGCTTTCTTCCGTTCAAAATCGGGTTGGAAACCAGGGCCTTTTTTATTGCCACGCCTCGCCAGCCACTTGACCCTCCGGATACCCCCACATTTTCGAATTTCCCGTCACCCCGACTGCCGAAATGTTATTTGACAGACGCCTGTCAGTCTGCAACTATCCGCCATTCGGCAACGAATTTTACCGATAATCCGCTACCGGCTTCGAATTCTTGTCAGAACCTTCAAAGGAAATTGATGAGCCAGCTCGAGGAGCTCCGCCCCCACGCGGCGGTCAAAGGCATTCTGCCGGACTGCCTGGTGACCGTGGTCAACGTTCAGTGGTTTGGTTCCGAGGCCGTCGAGCTGACCTTCAAGGACCCCTCGGGCAAGGTCGCCAACGAGCTGTTCTACCGCCACGACGAGACCCGTATCGAGGTCGTGGCCCAGGGCCGTCCCTGGAGCTTTGACGGGGACGGGCAGCTCTTCCGGCTGGTCTCCGAAGCCCACCGCATCCGCTTGGCCCATCTCTTCGACCCGCTTTTGGCGGTCCACACCTCGGTGGTGGACCCGCTTCCGCATCAGATCACCGCGGTCTACGAAGCCATGCTGCCGCGGCAGCCGCTGCGTTTCCTGCTGGCCGATGATCCCGGCGCCGGTAAAACCATCATGGCGGGGCTCTTGATCAAGGAGCTCATCGTCCGCGGGGACCTTCAGCGCTGCCTGGTGGTTTGCCCGGGCAGCCTGGCCGAGCAGTGGCAGGACGAGCTCTACCGGCGCTTCCACCTGCCATTCGAGATTCTCACCAACGACAAGCTGGAGTCCGCCCGCAGCGGCAACTGGTTTCTGGAGACGAACCTCGTCATCGCGCGACTGGACAAGCTTTCCCGCAACGAGAGCGTCCAGGAAAAGCTAAAGGCCAAGGACTGCCGTTGGGACCTCGTGGTCTGCGACGAGGCTCACAAGATGTCGGCCACCTTCTTCGGCGGTGAGATCAAGTACACCAAGCGCTACAAGCTGGGGCAGCTGCTCTCGACCGTGACGCGCCATTTCCTGTTGATGACCGCAACCCCCCACAACGGCAAGGAGCAGGACTTTCAGCTTTTCCTGGCGCTTTTGGACGGGGACCGCTTCGAGGGCCGCTTCCGCGACGGGGTCCACACCGTGGACGTTTCTGACCTGATGCGCCGGATGGTCAAGGAAAACCTCTACAAGTTCGATGCGACCCCGCTTTTCCCCGAGCGCATCGCCTACACCGTCCCCTACAAGCTCTCCGATCTGGAAGCCAGGCTCTACAGTGAGGTTACCGAATATGTGCGCGAGGAGTTCAACCGGGCAGAAGCCCTGATGAACGACAAGCGCGCCGGTACGGTGGGCTTTGCCCTGACCATCCTCCAGCGCCGGTTGGCCTCATCCCCGGAGGCCATCTACCAATCCCTCAATCGCAGGCGGGAGCGGCTGGAGGCCCGCCTGCGCGAGCTTGAGCTGCTGCAGCGCGGGGCCATGGCCTCCCCCGGCGCCGCCACCCAGGGGCCCCTGCTCGATGAAGAGGACCTCGAGGACCTGGAAGACGCCCCCGAAAGCGAGGTCGATGACGCCGAGGAGCAGGTCCTCGATCAGGCCACGGCCGCCAGCACGATCGCCGAGCTGAAAGCTGAAATCCAAACCTTGCAGCACCTGGAGTCCCTGGCCGGGGCGGTCCGCCGCAGCGGTGAGGACCGCAAATGGCGCGAGCTGGCGAGCCTGATATCCGAAATCTTCACTCCCGCGGGTATTTCCGGCGGCATCGCCGAGCGTGAGGCGGCCTACGGGTCCGGGCCTATCCCGCCCCCGGTGCCATCGCCCCGGCAAAAGCTGGTCCTTTTCACCGAGCATCGCGACACCCTCACCTATCTGGAACAGCGCATCGGCACCCTGCTCGGTCGAAAAGAAGCGGTAGTTGTCATCCACGGGGGCATGGGCCGCGAACAGCGCATGACGGTCCAGGAGGCCTTCCGTCACGACCCGCAGGTTCAGGTGCTCTTGGCCACGGACGCCGCCGGCGAGGGGATCAACCTCCAGCGGGCGCACCTGATGGTCAACTACGACCTGCCCTGGAACCCCAACCGGATCGAACAGCGCTTCGGCCGCATCCACCGCATCGGGCAAACCGAGGTCTGCCATCTCTGGAACCTGGTGGCCGAGGAGACCCGGGAGGGCGACGTCTACCGCACGCTGCTCGAAAAGCTCGAACAGGCCCGCCAGGCCCTGGGCTGCCAGGTCTACGATGTCCTCGGCAAGTTGCAGTTCGAGGGCAAGCCCTTGCGGGAGCTTTTGATCCAGGCCATTCGCTACGGCGAGCAGCCCCAGGTGCGCGCCAGGCTGACCGTGGCGGTCAGCGGCGTTTTCGACCGCGAAAGCCTCCAGGACCTGATCGCGGAAAAGGCCCTGGTCCACGATGCCATGGACACCAGCCGCGTCC
>JBAPYE010000532.1:0-13778 GCA_049284575.1 Desulfobacterales bacterium | reverse complement strand
GCTGGAAACCGGTTCACGCCAGTCGGTCATGTTTTTCAAAGCCTCGGCCCGAAACCGGTTGATTCTTGCTTTACGCGTGCCTAAAATCGGGTTGGAACCCGCCCAAACGCCATCACGCTTGAATTCAGGGTTCAACCACCGCATTCAGCCCGCCAACAGACGGCCGGCTGACGCTCTCGCCAATCCCGCGGTCTGATACCATCAGCGGGGCCGGTGAGCATCAGTTTTATATCGTTGACCCCAGATAGGAGGCCACCGCCATGACAGCCGACAACCGCCTCCAGCCCCCTCCTGAAATCCAGCCCGGCCCGGCTGACCCCGGTGCAAACCTCGCTGGTGCGGTTTTGGGTGGCCGGATGCTCTACCGGGGAGGTGTTCGGGCGGAAACTCGGGGACGGAACAAAAGAGATGGATCCCATGAGTGCTGAAAAGAAGTTTGATAGGAGGTTGGCGGATTTGCGCCGCAAAGCCGAAGCGCGTCTGGCGGATTCGCATCTCGATGCGGAACCGGCGGCCGGCGGACAAATCAAGCGGCTGCTGCACGACCTGCACGTGCACCAGATCGAGCTGGAGCTGCAGAACGAGGAATTGCGGAAGGCCCAGCGTGAACTCGAGCGGTCGCGGGACGGCTACCTCGAACTCTATCACAACGCCCCGGTCGGGTATGTGGTCACGGATTCGGCCGGGATGATCCTACAGGCCAACAAAACCTTCGGCCATATGCTGGATCGGGACCTCGCCAACATACTGCACAAACCCCTGGCACATATGATCCATGGGGACGATCAAGCGGTTTTTTTATCCCGGTTCAGGTCCTTTTACAACAACCCCCTGAACAAGCGCCTGGAAGTGCGGATGACCCCAACAGACCGCAGGGTGATCCACACCCAGCTGGCGGGGCGCCGAATCGACCCCCCCGGCGCTTCGTCCGCAGCACCGGATACGCCCGATCGTCTTTTGATCACGATCAGCGACATCACCCAGCGAAGACTTGCCGAACTGGCCATCATCCGTGCCAAAACACAGTGGGAGCAGACCTTTGACGCCGTACCCGACCTGATTGCGATCATCAACGAGAAGTCCGAGATCGTCCGGGTCAACCAGGCGCTGGCCAGGCGCCTGGGCGTCCCCCCCCAGGCGTGTGAGGGCAAAAAATGCTACCATGTGCTGCACGAACGCCGGGACCGCCCTGCCGGTTGCCCCCACCAGCGGTTGTTGACCAGCGGTCGGCCCAGCCAAACGGAGGCCTTCAACCGCAAGCTCGGCGGTCATTTCATCACGACGGTCGCACCGTTCAAAACCGATGAACAGGGGGCCCGCTGGTGCATTCACATTTCACACGACATCACCGACCGCAAGCGGGTGGAAAGTGAGCTGCTGAAATCGCGCAGTCTGGAATCGATCGGCACCCTGGCCGGCGGCATGGCCCATGATTTCAACAATATCCTGACGGCCCTGCTCGGCAACATCGAGATGCTCAAACTCCATTTGGCCGACAACCAAAAGGCCCGCCCCTTTTTGGACGGCGCACCGGGGTCCTATGTCAGGATAGACATCTGCGATCAGGGCGGCGGCATCCGTGCCGAAGTCCTGGAAAAAATCTTCGACCCCTATTTTTCGACCAAGGAAATGGGCCCTCAAAAAGGAATGGGCCTCGGCTTGGCCATCAGCCATTCCATCATCCGAAAGCACCGCGGCCATATCGCCGTTTACTCCAGTGAGGGACAGGGCACCACGGTAACCATTCATCTACCGGTGACCGCGCCCCACGCCGAGCGGTCCTTTCGGCCCGATGCCGCTTTCACGGGCCCGGGCGCCACAAGGCAACCAGCGGTCAGCGACAGAATGGAGTGACAGGAATAGGAAGTTAATGGTATGCTCCAGATTAGCCGCACCCCTCGAGATTTTCACTCTTTATCTGGATCTTCCAAGGAGACAACCATGACGTCCCATCACACAGACCAGCAGGATAAAAGCGATGATTTGCGCTGTCCGGAGTGCCGGGCCATCTTGAAAAAACGTAAAACCCGCAAACCGGATGAATGCGAAATGGTTTGCGGCGGTTGCGGCCAATCGTTTGATATCTGCGACCTTGAAACCGTTGAAAAATTGAAAAAACAATAACTTGGGGCATCGGGCGTTGAAAAGCCCCCCCGCCATAAGTTTCCTCCGGATCCCAAAATGCAGCTTCAAAAAAAGTTTCAGAAAGCGGTGGCGATCATCGACCAGTTGACCCCGGAGGAGATCAATCGACTGCACAGAATCTGCCGGGACATCCAGACCGCCGAAGAGCAGCTGCTGACGGCGGCCGCGGAACTGATCCGGCGCTGCGTCGACTCCTGCGAGGGGCTCTGCTGCCGGAACCTGCGCATCGAGCAGGTCATTGACATCTATGACTTGATTTTTATTCTGACGGCGACCGGCCAGATGAAACCTCGGATCCAGAAACGCTTGGGGCGGATGAACCCTTTCTTCTCGGCCGACTGTGTTTTCCTGAAAGACGGCGGCGGGCCCTGCATTTTTCCGTTCAACACGCGACCCGAGATCTGCATCACCTCTTTTTGCAGCCGCGAAGATCAGATCGGCCCCGAGATCCGGCTGGTGACGCGCAGATTTACCGCCCTGCGGCGCTTCCTGCTGTTTCGCAAACCACGCCGCCTGCAGCGCCGGCTGCGAGGGGTTCTCGAAAGGCGCCGCCGGTCCTGATCGCAGCGGCGGCAGGCAAGCTTCCCCAGGCCCCTAATATATCCGGTGCGGCAGGCTTTCCAACCGGCCGGCCGGCGTTATCTCAATGTAATCCAGTTTGCGCTGCAGCTCACGGATGGTGGCCGCCCCGCCGTAGGTCAGGCCGGAGCGCAGCCCACCGACGATGTCGGCGACAATCCTGTTTTCGTCCTCGCGGTAGGTCACTTCGGTGGCAATCCCCTCGGCTGTTTTCCACTCGGCGACGCCGCCGTGATAGTCTTTTTGAACTTCGCGGCTGGCCATGCCCCGGTAGCATTTCACCCTGCACGCCTCACCGCCCGGACCCGACCGGCTGATGACATCCCCCGGGGTCGGGCGGGTGCCGGCCAGCATACTTCCCACCATAACGAAATCCGCCCCAAAGGCCAGGGCCTTGACGATATCGCCCGGGTTGCGGATGCCGCCGTCGGCGACGACCGAGCGATCCACCCGGGTGCAGTTCTTGATCGCCGTCAAATTGGGGACCCCGAAACCGGTCTTGATCCGCGTGGTGCAGACCGAACCGCCGCCGATGCCGACCTTGATGATGTCGGCGCTGCAGGAGGCCAGATAATCCGCACCGGCGTATGTCGCCACGTTGCCCGCCATGATACAGGCGCTGTCTCCGAGAATTTCGCGAATCTGCTTCAGGGTCCGGCCCACGTATTTGGCATGGCCGTGGGCCACATCCACGCAAAACAGGTCGGCGCCCGCATCCCGCAGGGCCTCGGCCCGCTCCAGCTCTTTTTGGCTGCAGCCCAGGGACACGAAGGCCGGGTAGCGGCAGTTTTTAAACATGGCCACGTTGTCTGCCACCGCCAAAAACCGATGCAACACCCCGATGCCCCCCTTTTCGCCGATAAAGTTGGCCATATCCGCCCCGGTAATGGTGTCCATGTTGGCGGTCATCAGGGGCAGATCCAGGGACAGTTTGCCGGTTTTGCAGCGGATCGAGATATCGACCACCTTGCGGGATTCCCAGTGGTTGTAGGATGGCACCAGGAGTATATCATCATAGGTGAAAGCTTTCATGGCCGTTCCTCCTTGAGTTCTCTCCAACCCTCTTCCCAATTGCCCGCCGGGCGCACACCCCTACCACAAATATCGACCTGGCCGCCAAGTTTTTTTTGCAGCCGCGGCCCTAACCTTTTTTCTGCGGTGCACCGATAATATCCCCAATCGTCACCGGCTCCAAAACGGAGCAGCCAACTCTTTTTTGCGGAGGTCTTCTGACAATGAGAAAGCGCTCACTCGGATTTAAACTGGTCACCGGCGGCATCTCCCTCGTTCTCATGCCCCTGCTGGTGGTCGGTTTGTTTTCCGTCGGCAAGTCAACCGAGGCCCTTACGGCCCTGTCGCAGGGGCAGGCCGAGCTCACCGCCCGAAACCTCGCCAATATGGTGGACCTGGTGGTCTCCGAGGAGATAAAGCTGACCAGAGGACTGGCCGCCGATCACGCCAGCAAAAATGGGGCCCAGGCGGTTTCGGCGGCGGGCAGGCTGAACGCCGGCGAGGCGATCGCAGTCCTGGACGAAAAACTCTCGGCTGCCATGAAACAAATCGGGAAAGACTACGAGGCCCTTTTCGCCACCGACACCAGCGGTGTTATCTTTGCCGACAGCCAGGGCGGAAGTTACAAAGGCACCGACATCTCCGAGCGGGACTATTTCAAAAAAGCCGCCGCGGGCCAGGATGCGGTTTCCGACCCGGTGCGCTCAAAGGTCAGCGGCAATATCGTGGTGCCCGTCTGCACGCCGGTTCATGACTCGGCCGGGCGGGTGATCGGCACGCTGACCGCGGTGCTGGACATCAACTTTCTGACCGAAAAAATAACCGCGCTTAAAATCGGCCAGACCGGTTACCCCTTTCTCGCCAATGCCGCCGGCCTGGTGGTGGCCCACCCCGACAAGGCCTTGATCATGAAAACGGATATTTCCAAAATACCGGAAATGAGCGGCATCTTCACCGCCATGTCCGCCCGCCCGAGCGGTGTCGAGGCCTACCAGTTCAAGGGTGTGGACAAGATCGCCGGCTTTGCGACCGTCAAGACCACCAACTGGCGCATGGGGGTCACCCAGAACAAGGATGAGTTCATGGCCGCGCCGCATGCCATCCGCAATGTCATTTTAATGGTCAGCGGCATTTTCCTGGCCGCAACGATCTTAGCCGTCCTCTTCTTCTCCCGCTCCATCAACCGCCCCATCAACCGCGTGGTCGGAATGCTCAATGCCGGGGCCGACGAGGTGGCCTCGGCCTCCGACCAGGTCTCTTCGGCCAGCCAGACCCTGGCCGAAGGCGCCTCCCAGCAGGCCGCCTCCATCGAGGAAACCTCATCGTCGCTGGAGGAAATCTCGTCGATGACCAAGCAAAACGCCGATCATGCCCGGGAAGCCAACTCGCTGGTGGTCGAAGCCACGCGGACGATTGCCAGGGCCAACGATTCCATGGGCCAGCTGACCTCCTCGATGAAGGAGATTTCAACGGCCAGCGAAGAGACCCGGAAAATCGTCAAGACCATCGACGAGATCGCCTTTCAGACCAACCTGCTGGCACTCAATGCGGCGGTTGAGGCCGCCCGCGCCGGCGAGGCCGGGGCGGGCTTTGCCGTGGTGGCCGACGAGGTGCGCAACCTGGCCCTGCGCGCGGCGGAAGCCGCCAAAAACACCGCCGCCCTGATCGATGGGTCGGTCAAGCAGATTCAGGACGGCTGCGAGCTGGTGGACACCACCAATGTAGCCTTCCATGAAGTCGCGCAGAGTTCCACGAAAATCGCCCAGCTGGTGGCCGAGATCAACGCCGCCTCCAGCGAGCAATCCCAGGGGATCGAACAGATCAACACCGCGGTGAGCGAAATGGACAAGGTGGTCCAGCAGAATGCGGCGACCGCCGAGGAGTCGGCCAGCGCGGCGGAAGAAATGAACGCCCAGGCCCAGCACATGAAAGCCTCGGTGGCCGAACTGGTGGCGATCGTGCAGGGCGCGGGTGCGGCCAAGCAGCCCAGCGCCGATGCGCCGGCCCGTCGCAACCCCGCGCCGGCGGAGCTTGCAGCGCGCCGGCCGTCAGCAAAAACAGCCAAACCCTCGAAGCAAGACTGGAAAACCGACGCCGAGAAGGCAATTCCGTTCGACGACGCCGAGTTTGCCGATTTTTAAGCCCCACCCCGAAGGGGGGTGCCGAACTCGGGTGGCACCCCCCTCCTTCACCCGCCTGCAACATCTGCCACCAGCCACCGAACGGTGGCTGTCCCCGGGCGCCACAAGGCTTTACCTCGCCACCGATCGCCGATTTGCCGCCGCCATTTGAGTTCCGACGATTTATTCAGAGCTAAAATCAACGCCAAGATGGAAAACAACAATATCAGTTCTAGCAACATAAGCGATTTGTAGCGAAAGAGCTGGTGGCTGTAGAGTCCCTCCGGTCCCATGGCCTGGAGGATTTGATCGGTCAGCCCCAAACGATAGGCCCCGGCCAGCTCCCGGCGACGGTGGTTCCAGAGAAAAAGATGGAAGTAATGGCGGTCGAAGGCGTCCAGGTCGATGGCCGCACCGGTTCCTTCCTGGACGCAACGGAAACTGATCTCGCGCTGACGCCCAATTTCGTGCAGGAGGTGGGGGATTTGGTCCGCCCGGGCGAGATAAACCGCAAATTCGCCCCCGGCCGCCAGTCAATAGGTCGGGCCGAGTTCGGCGATCTCGCCGGCGACCCGGCTGTTAGGCATCGGCACGGCGATGGGCGCCTGGGCCGTCCCGAGCCGGGGGCCGGGCTTTTTCCGGTTCTGGAGAAGGTAGGTGTTGGCCCTCAGGAAACCGGTTCGGCAGCGGTCATCGGGCAGGCGCCGCAGCTTGGCCCAGGGAATCGGACGGCCCAGGCAGACTTGGATCTTCTGCCCGGCTCTTCGCACCAGCTCGCCGGGCAGCAGGCAGGTCCGCAGCCGGGGGTGGACCAGGCCGGCCAAATGGAACCGCCAGCCGTTTCGTCCGGGGAAAAGGGTGTTGAAGGCGTCGATGGCGACCGCTTTTTCCAGGGGCCCCCGCAGCCTCTGGATGAAATGCCGGCGCAGGCCTGACACCGGCAGCCGGTCGCTGTCAATCAGGCGATGCCGGGTGCTGCCGGCAGACGGTTCAAGGGGCATGGCGGTCCTTTGTGGGCTGAAGCCGCGTTCGCCGCAGAGTGGAAACGGCCGTGGTAATAAAAATGCCAGAATACGGTTCGATTTGGGTTGGAAAACGATTCGACCCGCCTTCAGGCTTCCACCTTCAGCTTCGAGACTTCAGCTTTCAGCTTTGAACTTCGAGTTTTCAGCTTTCAGCCCGCCGTACCTCGGACGGAACCCCTCCCCCATGCAGGCGACGCACACGGCCAGCAGGGGGGCCATGCGCCGGGCCAACCAGGGGAAGCGTGTCAAGCGGCATTTCGTTTTTCGGATGCGCGCAGGTAAACGGAATGGCGGGGCCCATGGGCATCCGCGTGCCGTCCGAGCCCCAGGTCAGAGGGCGCCGGTGCGCACTGCCGCCACTATCGCCGCCGCCGGCCGGGCGGCCTGAAGAAGGACGTTCGACCAGCCGCCGGCTGGATCCGGCAGTCCCGCCACCGGTTCCCTATCATGGATAAGGATAACCCAAGTTGTTATCCAACTGGAAGTCCGTTTTCTGTATGGGTGAAATGAGTTCAAACTTCCCGAAATTCTGCTGACCGGCGAGTATTTCACCTTCACGAAGGAAATAAACATCCGTCGTGATGTTAACAGAATAGGAATCCCCAAACGGCTTCATTTGGTAGCCGACAAGATGCGCAACGAAATGCATCTTTTCCCCAGAACCAAAGGTGTTGTTCTTCCTGGTTTCATAGGTCTTCATGTCTTCGACAAGCCATACATTTTTTATGGTCAGGGGTACGTCATCCCATATAGATAAAACCCCCTTTTTCAAATGATCAACCGCTTCAACCCTTTTCCCTTCATTGTAAGATACAACTGCGGCATCCAGCAGGGTCTCAAACTCACCACTCGGTTGAACCCCAATGGTATGTTTCTGCACTGGCGGTGTAATTAAAGCTTGTACCGTATCTTGGTGTCCCCTCTCCACCAACTCCACTCTCCGGTTGAGCTTTTTCCCCTCCTCGGTCCGGTTCTTGCTAATGGGAGATAAAGAGCCAACGCCTTCCGCTTTGAGACGTTATGGTCAAAATAAATCCTGTATTCTGGAAAACATCGGATGGTCACTGCAGCCCTTATAGTCGTCCTCTGCGTATGAAAAGCCCGGCATGATAAAAAGCACAATTGACATTGCCATTTGAAATATTTTGATTTTCCTCATCGCATTTCTCCTCAGGAATTACAAGAAGGCGTGTCAATTTTAGATTTTCGAAATTACCGCTGTATTTTCAGAAAAGGGTCTGCCTGGACCGGGTGAAAAACCTCTCCTTCATGATTGTCTTATTCTAACAGAAGCAGGTCTAAAGGGCCGATGGGGAACCGCTTATTGATTGGAACTGGACTTTCTTGAAAAAGCAGCTTCCATTGGTAGTGGCCATACCCCACTGGCACAGTTTGAACGTCCATAGCCCCAGGAACATACTCCAATCGCACATGATGCTCTAACCTCGTTGCAGGGTAGGTATTGACACCATCATACTCGACACATCCGCTCGAAGAGCAAGCCACACAATGGTAATTGGCTGAAGTTTCTTTGTTTGTTTCGATCATTATGATATCCAATATTCCATCGGCGCAGGTGGATCGGTCCGATAATACTTCGACTTTTACCCTCACCTTCACCGTCTCATAGACACAACTCAAAACAGGAGGCGCCTCCTGTTCAGCCGTTATCGTTTTGAAAATTATGTCATTGCCCATATTTTCAATGGATAAAATTCCATCCTGATCAAGGACCCAGATGCCCACGGTACCGTCGCACGCCATTGTTTGTCTATAGTAAGGATTGGCTTGCGTACTTTCCCAATAGTGTGAAATCTGTATGCCCGCATATGTGCCAGAAGATGGACAGGAAGCAGCGTGGGCACCGCTGACGTCTGCTCTCCACGACCCACCACAAAGCAAAAACAGGATGACGATAAGACGGCTCAGTGCGCGCACGGTTATCTCCTCTCTCTAAAGGGTTCATTTTTCCCTCTATCGGCTTAACATTCCTGCTTCACGCAAGAGAAAAATTGGCACCTCATCTTCATTTTGGCTGTGATTGCCCGTAGCCCCTCCTGCAGGTTTGGCACTCATCCGGCTTGGCAACCTCATGCCGGCAAACAGTCCAACAGACTGCATCTATGACATCAAGTGTCAAGCTGCCGCGGTCTTAAAATGTCACCTGCATGCCGACAGTGACTGGGGCGCGTTTCTCCCACAGGCGACTGCTACTTTATGCCGAGCTGCTGCGACATTCCCGGAACGCTGTAATTCCACCCCTTTTTCGTGATTTTCAATTTATGTCTGGATTTTATCGCCCTATGCAGAAGAGCCCCGGCAGCGGGTGTGCCGGGGAATTGACCGTTGTTTTGGAGTGGGTGATCAGGCTGTTTTGGTTTTCTCTGACGTTTTGCCGGCGGGGGGTTTCTGGGGGGCCGCTTTGGGGCCCTCCGCTAATACCAGCGCCTCCCACTGGGCGAAACCAGTGTCCATGATTTGCTTCAACCCATCGCGCTGCTGCTGGAGGGCCCCCTGCCAGTGGGCGGTGAGGTCATCCACACCGTTGGAAAGCCCCATCTTTTTGCCCACGATACCGTTGAATTTGAGCGTTTGGTCCTGGTAAACAGCCGCGACTTCAAAGAGGCCGTTTAAAAAAGATTTCTGAAGCGCGATGATTTCCTTGACCATTTTACCGTTTTGCATGCCTTGCGTCCTCCTTCTAAAATTAAACTACCATGACATCCACCGCCGCCGGACCTTTGGGCGCGGTCTGGATTTCAAAGGTCACCAGGTCGCCTTCCTTGAGGGTCTGGAACCCGTCGCTGATGATCCCTGAGTAATGAACAAAAACATCCGATCCGCTTTCCTCCAGAATAAAGCCGTAGCCCTTGCCTTTATCAAACCATTTGACAACGCCGTTGGCCATGTCGACATGCTCCTTGGGTTGCGCATTCACCGCTGCGGGGGCCGGTTCCCGCGAGATGCGTGCACCGACCGGCCGGCGCCCAGATCGGACGCGCGTGTCGCTCTTTCGGGGGACTAACAGTATTCGACGCTGATCTTGCAGACAGTGCCCCTTGCGCCGCTGAGCGCTTGGCGCTGCAGGACTCTCGCGCGGGACAGAGGGCGAAGGCCATCGGGACCTTCGGCGGGCCCGGAGCCGCCGACGGACGCGCCTCTCGGCCAGAACAAAATGGTCTGCCCCTCGGCGAGGACCGAATCGAACGCGGGGTTGCAGGTAAAACAAATCCCCTTTTCGGTGCAGGTGGTCATTTCGGCATCGAAAGTTTTATCCGCGCCGGGAAGGCTGCAGACGATGGGGACCTGATGCGCGCCCTGTTGGAAACCCGCTTTTTTCACCTTGCCCCCTTTCCCTTGGTGCCTCTCCCGGCCGATTGGCGCTTCCGGGACGCACCACGCCGGCCCGGATCTTTCCGAAACCGAAAACCACTGGTTCTCTTTTAGTTGAGTTTGACCTCGGCGACAATCGCCACAAGTGGTTATTTTTGAGCCCGGAAAACGACGATCGGGGGGCCATTGGGGGAAGGGGTAAGGGGCGCCGCGCGAGACGCTTTGGCGGTCTGGGCGCTTGGGGAAAAAACGGCCCGGCCAGGGTCCGGGGTCCACGCGTCAGCCCGGCGGTTTCGGAATGGGCGTCAGGCGCCGGCTGCCGGCGGTGGAAGATCAACAGGCGCCGGGGGGTGTGCGACGGGGATGGTCAGAGCGAGACATGTCCCGCGGCCCCTTTGCGACGTGATCACCAGGGTGCCGCCCAGCATCCGCGCCCGTTCGTCCATGGCGGCCAGCCCCAGGCCTCTGTCAGCCACATGCCGCTGCCAATTTTCCTGGGTGTCAAAGCCCCGGCCGTCATCCTGGATCTGAAAGACCACCTGGCCGCCGGTTTTGCGGATCTCCACCGCAACATGTCGCGCCTCGGCATGCTTGCGGATGTTGTTGAGCGCCTCCTGAAAGATGCGGTAGATAATAATTTGGTCTGCGGATGAAAAGAGGTCATCGACGCCGGTCATCTCGAGGGACAGGGCGATATCGCTTTGCTTTTCGAAATCATACAGCATCCACTGCAGCGTCGCGCAGAGCTTGAGGTCCTCGATGATCGAGGGGCTCAAATCGCGTGAAAGGTTGCGCATGCTTTCGATAATGCGGTCGACGAATTTCAGGATGTTTTGACATTCGGCTTTCAGCTTGCCCTGGTCCTTGCGCAGGCGGTTGACAGCGCTGGCCAACTGCAGTTTCAAAACGGCCATGTTCTGGGCCAGGTTGTCGTGAATTTCCAGTGAAATTCGCCGGCTCTCATTTTCCTGGGCCGCCAGCAGCCGGGAAGACAGAAATCGCAGGCGATTCTCCGATTCCCGCAGCGATTTCTCGGCCTGCTTGCGCTGGGTGATATTTTCAACGCAGCCTTCCAGATACAGCGGCCGGCCCTTTTCACCCCGCACCTTCCAGACCCGAAATTGCCCCCAAAAGGTCGAGCCGTTCTTGTGGCGATAGTGAATTTCGGTTTCAGTGGGGTTGTCGTTATCCATCACCAGCTGTATTTTGGCGGGCCGGTCGGCGGGATTGGCGTAAAGTTCCAAGGCGCTGCTGCCCAGAGACGACAGCAGGCCCTCGGGGGTTTCATAGCCGAACATCCTGGCAAAGGCCGGGTTGACGGTGAGCAGCTCGCCGTCCACGGTGCCCTGGAACAGGCCGAGGACCGTATCTTCGAACATTCGGCGGAACCTTTCCTCACTTTCTTTCAGTGCCTCCTGGCCCCTTTTGCGCTGGGTGATGTCCTGAAGGCACACAACCGCCATTTCACTTTTCAGGGGGCCCAGCGGCGCGGTGGAGACCAACAGATGCATTTCACTTTGGGCACCGGAGTTACCCAGCGGCAGTGCAGCCTCAACCTCGTGGTGGGCTTGACCGGTTTTTAGGGTGTCCTCGACGATTGCGCGCACGGTGCAGGTCTGGCAGTTGGGGCCGAAGCCGCACCCCTGGGGGTCGTCCAGGGCGTTGCGGCATCCCAGGGCCTGCCCTCCCGGAAGACCGATGATGTCCTCCTGGGCGCGGCCGGCGATCGCCAGCGCCTTGCGATTGGCTTGGCAGACACGGGTTTGTGCATCGACCAGGAGGATGGCCACCGGGGCGTTTTCAAAAATAGCGGCCAGCTCGGATTGGCTCTTGCGCAGCGCCGTTTCGATCTCCTTTTCCTTGGTGACGTTGCGGGCGCAGCCGACCGTGCCGATCAGTTTCCCCTTTTCGTTAAAAAAAGGCGCCTCGTTTACATCGAGAACGATCGCCCGATCCCTGACCCGCACCTCTTCCAAAAAACGCAGCGGGGCCTTGTTTTTTTTGACAACGGCGCCTGAATCGCCCCACTTCACCCCGAAAGCGTGCCGATTGCCCGCCGCCCGTTCCCGCTCGGCAAAGAAACGATCCGTTTTCCCGGTAGCCCCATCCGGGGTGCCGCACATCAACAGCTTGTCGCAGATCGCCTGGTTGGCTAATATGTAGCGGCCCTTCAAATCTTTTGCCCATATCAGGTCAGGCACGGTATCGATGGTCAGCCGCAGCAAGGCATACAGGTCAGCATACCGCCGGTCCTTTTGTCGGGCCTGGGCCTCGGCCTTTTGGCGGGTTTCGATTTCCCGCCGCAGTTGCTGGTTGGCGACCAGCAGTTTGGCCGTGCGGGCCAATACGCGCCTTTCGAGGTCTTCATGGGCCTCCTTGAGGGCGGCAAGGGCCTGGACCCTCCCGGTGATGTCGGTCACCACCGCAATGAAACCGACGACACGGCCCTGCGGGTCGCACCTGTAATTCCAGTCGACCTGAAGGTCGATGATCCGGCCGTCTCTGACCCGGATCTGGGTCATCCATTGGGTGGCTTCAGGCCGGTCTTTGACCAGGACGGCAAGCCGGCGGCGCACACCTTTTTTGGCGGCCTCGGAAACCTGAAAATCGGTGATCGCACACCCGATGATTTCGTCTTCATCGACCCCAAAAAGCCTGTTGAGGGCGGCGTTGGCATAGGTGATCGTGCCGGTGGCATCTATTTCAAGGATCCCGTGCGATATGGTCTCGACAATGATGCGGTAGCGCTCCTTACTCCTGCGCAGCGCTTCTTGGGCTCTTTTTTTTTCCGTGATCTCGGCGGTCAGTTCCACCACCGCCGCGACCGCACCATCGGCGCCAAGGATCGGAACACCCTGCAGATGCCAGTGCCGGCCATCGGGGGTCTTCTTTTCGGCTGCCTGCGGTTGACCGGTTTTGCGGGCGCGCGTCACCAGGCAGTCTTTACAGGGCATCGACCGCCCGGCCCATACCTCATGGCAGAAGCGACCGGTCAGTTCCTCCCGGGAGAGACCCGCGGATTCGCATGCCGCCCGGTTGGCCCACAGGACCCGCATCTGAGCATCATGGAAAACCACATGCTCCTGCAGGTTGTCGAGAATAATCTGCTGCCCATGCCGCGCGTGGGTCAGGGCCGCCTCGAGGCGACTGCAGTCCGCCTTCGGCCCCTCCCCTTCACGGTTTCGCTGCCGCAGGTGGTTCAGTTCATCGATGAGCTGGGCCTTTGTTTTGTAACGATCCTTCATGGGACCCTCACCAGGCGTCATCCGGATTGGCCTTCGCGTATGCGGCCAAACCCGGCAATAGAGACAGTAAACGACATGGCACCGGGGATTGGCGGTGGCGGTTTGAGTTCCTCATAAGGCCAATTTTGGAACGCTGCCTTCCCCGAGCGGGTTCGCATCCTATCCCGCTGTTATGCCATAGCCTAAAACGATATTTTTTTAAACTTTCAAACCGCTTCCAATTCAAGCTTATATTTTGAGCGGTCACACTATCGCCCATCGAGACCCCCATCCGATAGGACGGTGCAATTTCCAATAAGACGATTTGTGGCGTTTTGCCT
>JBAPYE010000531.1:0-7748 GCA_049284575.1 Desulfobacterales bacterium | reverse complement strand
AGCGGGCCGAGCTGACCCGTTTTAAACGTACATGCCACCGCTGACGTGCAGGACCTGACCGGTCAGGTAGGCCGCCCCGGCCGAGGCCAGAAATTCGACCACCGCGGCCACCTCGTCGGGCGTACCGGCGCGCCCCAGGGGAATCTGAGCGACCATCGCGTCGCGGGCCTTCTCGCCCAGGGAGGCCGTCATGTCGGTTTCGATGTAACCCGGGGCCACCGCATTGACGGTAATCCCGCGGGAGGCCAGCTCCAGCGCGACCGCCTTGGTAAACCCGATCAGCCCGGCCTTGGAGGCGACATAGTTGGCCTGACCGGGATTGCCGGTGACCGCCACCACCGAGGAAATATTGATGATCCGGCCGCAGCGCTGCTTCATCATCGTCTTGGCGACCAACTTGGTGCAGAGAAAGGCCCCCTTGAGGTTGGTGTCCACCACCGCGTCCCAGTCCGCGGCCTTCATTCGGACCAGCAGCCCGTCACGGGTGATGCCGGCATTGTTGACGAGCACATCGATCCGCCCGGTTTCGGACAGCACCCGGTCGATAAAAGCTTTGACACTGGCTTCGTCGGTGACATCCGCCTGGATGCCGGTGGCCCGCCCGCCGGCTGCCGCCGCCATCTGCTCCACTTCACGGGCGGCCTCGGCCGCAGCGGCATAGTTGAAAAACACGCGGCAGCCCGGAGCGGCAAACGCCTGGCAGACCGCCCGGCCGATGCCCCGGGAGCCACCGGTGACCACGACGGTGCGCTCGATTGTTTCGGACATGGCTATCGCTCGAATATGCAATCCGCCACCCGATCCATGTCGGCAATGACGGAAGACCCGCTGAGAATCAGCGTTTGATGGGATACCGACTGCAGGAAGGCGGCGGCATCCGCGGCGTTGAAGATCCCTGAACCGACCGCGATCGTGTTCAGGTTGACAGACACCCGCTGGGCGACTTCGGCTGCGAAGACCCGCGCCATATGGTGATATTTCACGGCCCGGGGATCGGCCTGGCGGGCATAGGCGGCTGCGCGGCGGGCCAGACTGGCGCCGACCTCCACGACAGTCATCATGTCCGCCAGGGCAAACATCAGGTATTGCTGCCGGGTCAGACGGTTTTCATGCACCAGATCGATCACGGCGTTGAGGGCCGTGGCGGCCAGCGCCAGCGTCCGGCACCCGGGATCCGCGGGGCCCTCGTCGGCCAGGCGCGTCATTTCTGCGGCGATCCCAGCGTAAAAGGCGCCCTTGGTTTTACGCGCTTTCTTCCAGCGAAACGTGCTGATGATGCTCTGCTGGATTTCGCTGGTGCCCTCGTAGATGCTGGTGATGCGGACGTCGCGCTTGATTTTCTCGACTTCGAATTCCGCGATGTAACCGTATCCGCCCAGGGCCTGCATGGCGTTTTCGGCCGCGGTGTTGGCCGCTTCGGTTGTGAAGAGTTTGGAGATGGCGCCCTCCACCTGGAGGTCTTCGTCTCCGGAGTCCAGCCGCAGGGCCACCTCGTCCATGTGGGCTTCGGACGCCGCCAGGCGCACCACGCTGGGAACGATCAGCTTGTGCGTGTAGCCCTGCTTTTCACTGAGCGGCCCGCCGAACTGGATGCGCTCGGCGGCGTAGCGGATGGCAATCTCCATTGACGCCTCACCGGCCCCCAGGGCCATGGCGGCCACCATCAGCCGCGTGTAGCCGAATACCCGGTTGGCCTGTTTCAGCCCCTCGCCGGGAACCTCCCCGATCAGGTTTTCAGCCGGCACGTAAACGTCGGTGAAAGACAACGGCGAGGTGTTGGATGCCCGAATCCCGTGTTTTTCCTCCCCCTTGCCCTGGTCGAAGCCCGCGGTTCCGCGTTCGACAATAAAAAAGGAGGGGCCTTCGGGGGTTTTGGCCAGAACGGTGACAAAGTCGGCATACCCACCGGTGGAGATAAACTGCTTGGTGCCGTTGATGGTGTAGCCGACGACCTTGCCGGCCGCATCGGTGACCGGGTCGGCCTTGGTTTTGAGGGCCGCCAGGTTGCTGCCGGCCCCGGGCTCCGTCACCGCGTAGGCCACCAGGGTGTTGCCTGCGGCAATCGCCCCCAGCCACTTTTCCTTCTGCTGGCGGGTGGCCCCGACGAAAATCGGGTCCGCCCCGAGCTGGATGGCGAAAAATGCGGTCCCCACCCCCAGGCAGATCTTGCCCAGTTCACGGGTGACGGCACAGGTGTCCCGCGCCCCGCCGCCCATCCCGCCGTATGCTTCGGGAAGGAAAAAAAGCTGCAGACCGATCTCGGGGCCCAGCATTTCCCGGATCTCGGCCTCGGGGAAGATCTCCTTTTTGTCGAAGTCGAGGATCTTTTCCTTGGTCAGAAGCCGCTTGCGCAGCTGGCGAATGGTGTCCAGCACCATCTGCAGGTCCTCGGGATCCAGTCCCCTCAGGGGCTTCACGGCCTCGGTCGCTTCTGTCGTCATCGGTGGCACCCTTTTCGATTTAATCTTCTTCGGTTTTCACGGCGTCCCGCCCCTTGTAAACGCCGCATTCCGGGCAGACATGGTGCGGCAGCTTGGCCTCGCCGCACTGGGAGCATTTCGTGACAGTGACCGCCGCCAGCTTTTTGTGGGTCCGGCGCATATCGCGCTTTGACTTGGAGGTCTTATGCTTTGGTAAAGCCATGAGTCATCTCCTAAATATTTGTTTTAATTTGTAATAATCGCGCCAATGCCCCTTGGGGCAGAAGTAGTCCTCTAGTAATTGAAATCATTCCGATTGTCAAGAACTTTCAATGACGCATTCTATTTTTGGCTCCTTGTAGTCGCCGGGGTTCTGTGTTATGGAGATTTCCCGATTGTCAGCGTCACCCGGTCTACTCCGTAAATTTTTGTTAATACAGTTTATTTTTTAATTTCAGTCGAAAATCAGAGCCGGGCCGACGGCCCCCGCCGGACTCAGGCGGACATCGCTGGCCGGCGCTCGGCGGGCTTGGCCGGCAGGCCGTTGCCCGAATTTCCGTTAACTCAAAAAAATATTTGACGAGTAAAATTCTGACCGCCCCAAGGTGAGTAAAATGAAGGAAATCGTCACCCGCTTTCCCCCCAGCCCCAGCGGCTACCTGCACGTCGGCGGGGCCCGGACCGCTTTGTTCAACTGGCTTTTTGCCCGCCACATGCGCGGCCGTTTCGTGCTGCGGATCGAAGACACCGATGTCGCGCGTTCCACCCAGGCCTCGGTGGACGCCATTTTCGACGCGCTGGCGTGGCTCGGGATCGACTGGGATGACGGCCCCTACTACCAGTCCCGGCGCCTGGCCATCTACCAGGAGCATATCCAGCGGCTCCTGGACAGCGGCCACGCCTACTACTGCACCTGCTCCGCGGCGGCGGTGGAGGCCATGCGCCAGCGGGCGATGACCAGCGGGGGCAAACCCCGCTATGACGGCACCTGCCGCGAAAAAGGGCTTTCGCGCTGCGACGGCGCCGTGGTGCGCTTCAAGGCCCCGCTTGACGGCACCACGGTGATCGCGGACGTCGTCAAGGGCGACATCGTATTCCAGAATTCGGAGCTGGACGATTTCATCATCCAGCGCAGTGACGGCACGCCCACCTACAACCTGGCTGTGGTGGTGGACGACATCACCATGGGGGTCAACACGATCATCCGCGGCGACGACCACGTCAGCAACACCCCCAAACAGATCCTGCTGTTCCAGGCGTTCGGATGCCCCCTGCCGACCTTCGGCCACGTGCCCATGGTGCTGGGCAAGGACAAGGCCCGGCTGAGCAAGCGCCACGGCGCCACTTCGGTGACCGCCTACCGCGACATGGGGTTTCTGCCCGAGGCCTTCCTGAACTATCTGGTGCGGTTGGGGTGGTCCCACGGGGATCAGGAGTTTTTCACCGTCGCGGAACTGGTGGAAAAGTTCTCCCTGGAAAACATCGGCCGCTCGGCGGGGGTCTTCGACCCGGAAAAACTCCTGGCGCTGAACGCCGACCACATCCAGGCCATGTCGCCCGGACAATTGGCGCCGCGGCTGATCCCGTTTCTCAAAGCCGAGGGGGTGACCGCCGAGCAGGGGCCCTTTATCGAGCGGGTCATCGCAACCCTCCAGCCCCGCAGCAAAACGCTGGTGGACATGGCCCGCGACGCGCTCTTCTACTACGCGGAAACCATTAGCTACGACCCGCCGGCCGCCGCAAAATTTCTCACCCAGGAGAGCTTGGAGCCCCTGCAAGGCCTGGCCAAACAGCTGGAAGACCTCCCGGCGTTCACCCCCGAAAACCTGGAGGGCGCCTTCCAGACCGTGATGGCTGCCACCGAACTGAAGCTGGGGAAGATCGCCCAGCCCGTGCGGGTGGCCCTGACCGGGCGGACCGCAAGCCCCGGCATTTTCGAAATTATCGAAATCATCGGCCAGGACAAGGTCCTCGAGCGCCTGCGGGCCGCGGCGGCGTTCATCCAACGAACTTCGGCCTGATACCGGAGCCGCCCCCCTCAGCTGGCCGAGGGGTTGTTTTTTTCTTGACGGCCGCTCGGGCGGTTTGATAAAAGGCGCGGATAATCACTGAGGGATCGTCTAGTGGTAGGACGACGGGTTCTGGCCCCGTTAACCTAGGTTCGAATCCTAGTCCCTCAGCCAAAAAAATTGAAAAAGGAGCGTGGCCGCCGCCAGCGCTCCTTTTTTATTCCCTGTTTCCCATGGCGCGGGACTACCCCAGCGACACGTCCAGGGTCATCATGACGGCCCAACGAACCAGTGGAATGGCATCCTTTTGCTCCTGTGGAATTGAAATCATCGCCGGCCCAAGCGGACCGTCAAAAAGAGACTGGCAACCAGGGGTGTGCAACCCATACACAGCAAGAAGACATCAGGCAAGCAAAAATGCGGCACCCAGCAACTTCCCGTTGAGCGCCGCTCGGCACCGTGATAGAATTGGAGTGGCCGGTTTGGACCCGGCCGCCACCCGATTTCCGGTCGCCGACGCCGCTCCGGCCGTCTGCCATCCAAACACCACCGAGGCCCGGTATTTCCCGCCCAAGGAGGGCCCGCGATGAACCACACCGCGCTCTTTGCTCACCTGCCGACGCGCCTGGCCGGCCTCGGCGAACTGGCCGAGAACCTTTGGTGGAGCTGGCACCCGGCGGCCCGCATGGTCTTCAAGCGCCTGAACCGCAGGGCCTGGAAGGACAGCGGCCACAACCCCGACAAGCTCCTGCGGGAGCTGTCGGCCGAGGCCTTGACGGCCGCCGCCCAAAACCCGGACTACCGGCGCCACTACGATCTCACCCTGTCCCACTTCCACCAGGGCATCCAACCGCGGGCCTGCAGCCTGCTGGACAATGGGGCCGAACCGGGCCAGCCGGCAATCGCCTATTTTTCGGCCGAGTACGGCCTGCACCACTCGCTGCCCTTCTACGCCGGCGGCCTGGGGTTTCTGGCCGGCGATTTCATCAAGGAGTGCAGCGACTTGGCGGTCCCGCTGGTGGCAGTCGGGTTCATGTACCCCGAGGGCTACCTCTGCCAGCGCATCCGCGAAGACGGCTGGCAGGAAAACCGGGACGAGCCCCTGGAGCGCGACGCCGCCTCCATCGCCCGGGTGCTGGACGCCGAGGGCCGGCAGGTGGTGGTGCGCGTCCCCCTGGTGGAACCCCCCATCCATGTGGCCGTCTGGCAGATCGACGTCGGGCGGGTGCCCCTTTTCCTGATGGACACCGACATCGACCTCAACGATCCCTGGAACCGCGGCATCTCGGCGCGACTCTACATCGGGGACCGCGAGCAGCGCTTGCGCCAGGAGATCGTCCTGGGCATCGGCGGCTCCAAGGTGCTCGAAACCCTTGGCATCCGCCATTCGGTGCTGCACCTCAACGAGGGCCATGCGGCCTTCGCCCTGCTGGAGCGCATTCGCGAGAGAGTCGCCGCCGGGATGGGGTTCGCGGAGGCCCTGCGCCAGGTCCAGGCCACCTCGGTCTTCACGACCCACACACCGGTGCCGGCCGGCCACGACGTCTTTCCGTTCCCCCTGATGGAGAAGTACTTCAACGCCTACTGGCCGGCCCTGAACCTGGAGCGCGAGGCCTTCCTCCAGCTGGGGGTGCACCCGGACGAACCCCGGGACGGTTTCAACATGACCGCCTTCGCTCTGCGGGCCTCGGGCTACCGCAACGGGGTGAGCCGCAAGCACGGCGAAGTCGCCCGCCGGATGTGGCAGTGCCTGTGGCCGGAGCTGCGGGCCGAGGAGGTGCCCATCACCCATGTGACCAACGGCGTGCACGTGCCCACCTGGATCGAGCCCAAGCTGGAGCTGCTCTTCAACCGCTACCTGGGGCCAAACTGGCTGGAGGACCACGACAACCCCCTGCTCTGGGAGATGGTCGACGAAATCCCCGACGCCGAACTGTGGCAGACCCACTACTGGCTCAAAATCAAGCTGATCAACGCCATCCGCGAACGCACGCGCCGGCGCTGGGCCGCGGACCACGTCAGCCCGTCGATGGCCATGGCCGGCGGGGTGCTGCTGGACCCCGCGGTGCTGACCCTCGGCTTCGCCCGCCGCTTTGCCACCTACAAGCGCGCCGATCTTCTCTTTAGCGACCCGGAGCGTCTGAAAGGCCTGCTCAACAACCGCTGGGAACCGATTCAGGTGATCTTTGCCGGCAAGGCCCACCCGGCCGACGACCCGGGCAAGCGCCTCCTGCAGCGGGTCTTCAATGCCGCCCGGGACCCCGAGTTGGGCGGCCGAATCGCCTTTGTGGAGGACTACGACGAACAGTTCGCCCAGTATCTGGTGCACGGGGTGGACGTCTGGCTCAACACCCCCCTGCCGCCGCTTGAAGCCAGCGGCACCAGCGGGATGAAGGCGGCCCTGAACGGCGTCCCGCAGCTCAGCATCGGCGACGGCTGGTGGCTGGAGGGCTACGACGGGCAAAACGGCTGGATCTTCGGCGAGGAAACGGGGCCGGCAGAGAGCCGCAGCCCGGCCGACGCCGAGAGCCTCTATCGACTGCTGGCCGAAACGGTGATTCCCCTCTACTACCGGGTCGCTGACAGCGGCGTGCCCCACGACTGGGTCCGGGTCATGAAGGCGGCCATCAAGAGCAATGCCCCGCGCTTTTCTGCGTGCCGGATGGTCAAGGAATACATCGACAAATTCTACCGCCGGGCGCTGCAGGACACCTGAAAGCGGTCGGGCTGACCGGCAGCGGCGCCCCGGACGTCTCACCGCATGAAATTCATGTTGGGGCGGGCCGCCGGCACGGGGTCGCCGTCAAAAAACGCCTGCAGACAATCCGCGGCCGCTGCCGGGCTGTCGATGTTGATTAGGCGGGTGTAGAGCGTGTGGCCAAAGGGGTAATTGGCGCAAAAATACTGCGCCCAGCGTTTAAAGCGCCGCAGGGCGCGCACCGGGTCGTAGTGGCGCTCCAGCAGCCGGACCATCTCGAGCGCGGCCCGCGCAAAAACCTCGGGCCCCGGCTGCAGGCCATCGGCGATCTGGGCAAAAATCCAGGGCCGGGCAATCGCCATGCGGCCGATCATTACCCCGTCGCAGCCCGTGGTGGCGATCATGCGCCGGCAGTCCTCGGCATCGAAGACGTTGCCGTTGCCAAATACCGGGATGCTAACAGCCGCCTTGACCTGGCGGATGTAGTCCCACTTGGGCGGGCGCGCCCGGCGGTCCGGGGCCACCCGCGGGTGAAAGGTCAGGGCGTCGGCGCCTGAGTCTTCGAAGCGCCGGGCCATCTCCACGGCCGCGGCGGGATCGTCCTGCCAGCCGGTGCGGTAT
>JBAPYE010000530.1:0-6544 GCA_049284575.1 Desulfobacterales bacterium | reverse complement strand
CTTTGGCTTGTCTTTGGGTTTTTTCTTGTACGGGGAGTCGCTGGATGGCGGCTGATTGGAGTTTGACGAGTTTCGCTTCGTGCGGCTTTCCAGCTCATCGATGCGTTGGCTCATGCGCTGGATGGTTTCATCCTGCGCGTCAATTCGCTGATGCAGCCACGGGATATAAGCACGCACCGCTTCCGGGGTTTTCTCCCAGTCTTCCCTGGAGAAGGGAACCGGCCACTGGATACCGTCGAGAAAGTCCAAAGGATTTTTAAAGGGTGGTTCCATGGGCAGCAGCGTTAACCTCGCTCTTTCCCATGGTTCCTTACTCGAATTGTGCGGCAATGTCCAGCAGAAAATGCGGTCGGCTACTCGTTTTTTGCCGATACCCTGTGATCAGATACCCCAAAAGGCACGAACGCTTTCTGGGCGCGACGATTGGCGCTGGTGCAGGGGCCCTTTCGGGCAAATTGTCCGATATCGGCATCAATGACGAATTCATGAAGGACCTCGAGCAGGCCTGAATCCTTTAAACGCGCCACGGTGTGGCATCGGTTTGACGGAAACCAGGCCGCCAAGTGCAGACAGGTGCACAACGGTACCGCGTGTTCAGGTTCGTAACAGCGGGCCTGTGGGAACGCGGTGGACCGTTGCGATACTTTTCAATCCGCTCAGGATCGGGCGGGCCGTTACCCCGCCCGCCTTTGTGCCAGCGTAAAAGCCGCCGCCTCTCTTCGGCCCGCAGCAGAAATGCCCGGCCTCAACGTAAAGAGAAAACCGCCCCCACCATAGTCGTCAGCAAAAATTTGAAAGGAGGATAGGGTGACAACCAAACAAAGCGCATGGATGGTTTTTGTGGTGCTGTTGCTGGCAGCTCAGGTCTTTTTTATGGGCCAGGCTGCGGCTGAGGAGAAAACCATAGACCCCGAAACGGTCGAAAGACTGGAGCGGCTCATCAGAGAGCAACAGCAGCAGTTGGAAGCCTTGCAGCAACAGGTAGACCAATTGAAGCAAACCGCCACTGACGCGCAAGCCCAGGCCCAGGAAGCCAAGTCTGTGGCCCAGGAAGCCAAAACGACCGTGCAGGCGCCCGCAGACAAGATCGTCACCTCGGGGCAGGAGCGGGTTAAACTCGCCATTTCAGGGCAGGTCAATCGTGCCGTCAACGTCGCCGATGACGGGAAAAGCACCAATGCCTACCACGTCGACAACGACGCCAGCAACAGTCGCGTCCGCTTTGTCGGCACCGCCAAGGCAACCGACGACTTGACCATCGGCACGAGACTTGAAGCCGCATTTGCTCCGAATGAATCCTCGGAGGTCAGTCAGAACGACGAAGAGAGCGGCGACTTCACCGACCAACGCTGGGCGGAGGTGTCGCTTGACAGCAAGCGTTTCGGCAAGCTTTCCCTCGGCAAGGGCGATACCGCCTCCAACAACACTGCCGAGGTCGATCTGTCCCGAACCGACGTTGTCCAGTACGCGAGCGTCGCGGACATTGCCGGCGGGCTTTTCTTCCGGCAAAACAACGGTGACGCCCTTACGGGTGTCCGCGTCTCCGATGCGTTTAAAGACCTTGACGGCTTGAGCCGAAAAACCAGGCTGCGCTATGACACACCCACATTCTATGGTTTCCACCTCGCCGGCTCGCTTGTCAGCGATCAGCGCTATGACGCGGCCTTGTTTTGGGGGGGACAGGGGCTTGGCTTCAAGGCCGCCGCCGCCGCGGCTTTCGCCGACCCCAACGAGGACGACACCGACTATCAATACGACGGATCCTTTTCACTGCTGCACGAAGCCACCGGGCTGAACCTCACCCTGGCCGCCGGTTTGAAGGAGCGTGACAGCCAGGGCGACGCCCAGAACTATTACGCCAAGGCCGGATGGCTGACGAAATTCTTTGCCGTGGGCGAGACGGCTTTTGGCGTCGACTACGACTGGTCGATCAACCTTCCCACGGGCAGGGACGAAGGCTACTCGGTCGGTGCGGCGGTGGTCCAGCAATTCGAAGAGTTCGGCACTGAAGTTTACCTTCAGTATCGCCTCTACTCGCTTGACCGGCATCTCGAGCCCAGTGTTCAGGATATCAACGTGGGTACCATTGGGGCGAGGGTCAAGTTCTGATGGTTCTTTCCCATGGACTTGGACGTAAAACGCTGTGGATCGAGACATTGCTGCTGGCATCGCTGGTCATCGGCGGGTGCGCAGGATTCAAGCCTTACGAGCCGCGTAACAATCGTGAGAAGGGCCCTGAGATGGGCCTCTTCACCGGATCACGGGGAGCTTTCGAAATCTTGAGAAAAGCAGAGGCGCCGGAGAAGAGCAGCGAAGATAAAAAAAGCATCAATCAAGCCGAGGGTGCTGCGCAGCCAGGGGCGGAAGGCGATCAGAGCGGAAACCCCGATGAGCCCCGCGGGGTTGTGCCCTGACACAATGATCCAATTCCGGTCTGTGCGAAGCCATCCACTAAAGCATTAATTTCAAAACGCACCCTTTTGCACACTCTCTAAAGAACCGACTCTCTGGAAATTTTTTCTCTATTTAAAAGCAACTTTCACTGACGAGCGATGGCATCCTCTCTCTCAGCACATTTAACGACCCTCGCTGCCTCCCTGGTTCGATGGGCTGATCAGCAGATCCTAAATGCCCTCGGCATGCTGCAGATCGGCATTGTCGGCATCACCTTCCTTCTGACCTGGCTTGTTTCCAAAAAAAATCGGGCGATACCTTGAAAAAAGCATTAAAACCCAAAAGTTTCACATCCGCATCCGTTTGAGTCCGACCCATTTTTCGCTGGTGACAAGATACGTGATGTGGCTACTGCTGATGTGGTTTTGCCAGGTGCTTTTCAGCAAAACCGGCAAGCCCGTCGAGGCATTTCATTTGGCCATCACCTTTGCCCTGGCCATGCTGACCCTTCGTTTCGCCTCTTTTTACATCAAAAGCCGCATCCTGGCCGGGGTTTTCTACAGCGTGAGTCTTTTTGTCATCGCGCTGCGGGTGTTCGATCTGTGGCAACCCGCTGTTCATCTGCTTGAAGGAATGACCGTCGACATCGGAGCGATCAGGTTCTCCATGTGGGGCTTGATCAAAGCGATTGCGGTTTTCATTGTCCTGTGGGCTGCCGGCTCAGCAGCCAGGCGCTTCTTTGCCCACTGGTTGTCCGGTTCCACCCATCTGACATATTCGGACCGGGTCCTGATTCAGCGGGCTTTCAACGGCACGATGGCGACAATAGTCGTTTTGCTCTCCCTGCATGCGGCCGGCATCCACATGGCCGCCATTGCGTTTACCGGTGGGGTCATCGGCATTGCCATCGGAATGGGGTTGCAGAAGCTTGGCTCGAACTTCGTAAGCGGAATCCTCCTTCTGCTCAGAAAACCCATCCGTCGGGGGGATGTCATCGTGTTGAAAGACACCTTCAGCGGGTCCCGCCGCGGCTGGGTGACCCGTATCGGGATGATGTACGTCCGTGTGGCCACCCGGGACGGTACCGAGCACCTGGTGCCCAACGAGACTTTCGTCACCCGGCATATCGAAAATTTATCCTACAGCGACAATCGGGTGCGGCTGCGCATCCCCTTTGGCATCGCTTACAAGTCGGGCCTCAAGAAAGCCATGGCCCTGGCCCTGGAGGCCGCCCGGAGCACCGACCGGGTCCTGAAGGCGCCCGATCCCTCATGCGTGGTGACGGATTTCGGCGACAGCAATGTGGGGTTCTAGGTCCGCGTCTGGGTCGAGGGCCCTCAACAGGGCTTGGCCCGGGTCAAGAGCAATCTGCTGCTGGCCATCTGGGACAGCTTTCACAACAACGGTATTGAGTTTGCCTACCCCCAGCGGGATTTGCACATTGTCGATGAAGGCAAGATACAGGCTCAAAAGCGGGCTCACGGCGCGTCTCCGGGCGGTCCGGGCCGATGACAAGGGCCGCTTTCTGGATATGTTCCACAACCTCGACTCCGAATCGATCTTTACCCGGTTCTTCAGGATCAAAACGGCCCTCACCGACGATGAACTTCGCAAGATCACCGAGGTGGATTTCAAGGACGTCGTGGGCCTGGTGGTCACCATCGGGGCGAAGGAGAGCGAGACCATCATCGGCGCCGGCCGCTACGCGGCCTTCGACGCCCCGGACGGCGCCCGATGCGCCGAAGTATCCTTCACGGTCCTGGAGGATTACGCGGGCCAAGGCATCGCCGGCCTGCTGCTGCGCCGGCTGGCATCTATCGCGCGCAGCAACGGGGTGGTGCGGTTCGAAGCCGAGGTCCTGCCCCAAAACCGGGCCATGCTGACCGTTTTCGAGCACAGCGGTTTGTCCCCCCGACTGGTATCCGAGGACGACACCCTTCACGTGACCATGCCTTTGATGAACGGTGGGTCCTGACAGCCGGCCACCCCGGCGTCGCAGCCGGAGACCAGCCTAATAAAAGAATATCATCAAAGCACCCCGATTACCGGATGCCCAGGCAGCGACCGTTTAAAACGGTCTGAAGCTGATGGCCGCCTATCTGCCCAAATTCCCCCAGACCGTGGGGGAGAAGAAAACCGCCCGCTTTTACCCGATTGAAGACAAGATACATGCCATCGCAGACTTCGAACTGGCCGCCAACATCCCCATCGCCCAATAAGCGAGGGTGGTGCGGATCTGCTGCGCGTCGACGGCAACCCGCCGGCGAACATCTCGATCCTTTTCCGGCCCGAAGAGGTATGCAAGCGAGAAGGAAGAGGAGTGCACGGATGAAAAAACCAGTTTTCGGCATGAAATGCAACGTGTTGGCCATCGCTTTACTGGCGCTCGCCCTTGGCATTGCAGGTTCCGTCCAGGCAACGCAGGAATCGGCTCCGCGACTGACGCTCATCAGCAACGTCGACATCTTCGACGGCCAAAGCGAAACACTGCAGAAGAACAAGCATGTCCTGGTTAAGGGCAATCTCATCGAGGCCGTATCGGACGAGCCCTTGGCCGTCATTCAGACCGACAATGTGACCATGATCGACGGCGGCGGCCGGACCCTGATGCCGGGCATGATCGACGCTCACTGGCACGCGCTGTTTGCAACGATGTCCATGCCCAAGCTCCTGCAATCGGACTTGAGTTATTTAACGATTGTCGGGGCGCGGGCCAACCGGGATGCCTTGATGCGGGGGTTCACGACGGTCCGCGACGTTGGCGGCAACGTGTTCGCGCTCAAACAGGCCACCGACGAGGGCATCATCGATGGGCCGCGTATCTATCCCTCCGGATCTTACATATCCCAGACCGGCGGTCACGGCGATTTTCTCGGGCGGCACGACACGCCCACCGAACCTTGCCGGAATCTGAGCTATTTGGAAAAATCAGGGGTTACCATGATCGCCGACGGCGTGCCGGAGGTGACGAAACGCGCCCGGGAAATTATGCGCGCGGGCGCCTCCCAGATCAAGGTCATGGCCGGCGGCGGGGTGTCGTCCTTTTACGACCCGATCGACGTGACGCAGTATTCGCCGGAGGAAATGAAGGCCATCGTCCAGGTGGCCGAATCCTACAACACCTATGTGACGGTGCACGCGTTTACGCCCGATTCCATACGCCAGGCCATCGAAGCCGGTGTGCAATGCATCGAACACGGCCACCTGCTCGACGAAGCGATCCTCGAGGTCATGGCCGAGAAGGGCGTCTGGTTGTCGATGCAGCCCATTCTCGACGACGAAGATGCTATCCCGTTTCCCGAAGGGTCTGAAAACCGCAAGAAGTTCGTTCAGGTGACGAACGGGACCGACAATGTCTATCGGCTCGCGAAGAAGCTCAAATTGAAAACGGCCTGGGGAACCGACACCCTTTTCGACCCGGAACTGGCCAAGAAGCAGGGCAAGCTGGTCGCCAAGATGCAGCGCTGGTATGCCCCACATGAGATTCTGAAGATGGTCACCCACGACAACGCGCAGCTGCTGAAACTCAGCGGCCCGCGCGATCCCTATCCGGGCCGGTTGGGGGTCATCGAAGAAGGCGCCTACGCGGATCTGATCCTGGTGGACGGCAATCCCTTGGAGAACATCGACCTTGTTGCGGATGCGGAAAAGAACTTCGTCGTGATCATGAAGGACGGGGTGATCTACAAGAACGAGCTGTAAAACCATGTCATGTCGAGTCGCACCCGAAACTGAAAGAGCGTTTATGGGAACTATCTGCTATAAGACACCGGCGCACAGACCCCTCTGGCGACGTACAATATGGCGGTCAGAGGAATAGCCACCACTCAATAAGGATGATACAATGCACTCTGAGACCACCTTGCGAAAATCTGCCAACTTGCGCCAATTTCTACGAGAAGTCTTTCAATGCATCGACAAAAAGGACTTTGAGGGCATAAAGAGCTTCTTCTCAGCGGATTTTCGTCTCTACTTCGCGCACTACACCCTGCGCGGCATCACCCAAGGGCTCGGTTTTGTCGACGCCTTTGATAAGCGTCTGCCCAAATATGAGCACGTCATGAAAGACATCTACGTCGGCGAGCACGTCACATATTTTGATGGCGTGTTGAGGGTGTGGTTGTCCGATGACTCGGTCGTGGAAACCCCG
>JBAPYE010000529.1:0-6239 GCA_049284575.1 Desulfobacterales bacterium | reverse complement strand
GGCCACATCTTCGTGATGGCCACCGGCATCGTGGTGCGCCTGATCGCCCCGCTGATCCGCCACAAAACCGTAGACCCGGCCGTGGTGGTGATCGACGAAGGCGCCCGGCACGCCATCAGCCTGGTTTCCGGCCACCTTGGCGGCGCCAATCAGCTGGCCCTGGAGGTCGGCCGGATCACCGCCGCCGACCCGGTGATCACCACAGCCACCGATCTCAGCGCGGTCCCGGCGATCGATCTGCTGGCCATGGAAAATCATCTTTCTATTGAAAATCCGGCCGCAATCCAATACGTAAGCATGGCGCTGCTGACCGGTCAGCCCGTCCGCCTGCACGACCCCATGGGCCGGATCGGCGGCAGGCTGCCCGCGAGTGCCGTGATCGCGTTTCACGCGCCTGAGGTCGGGCGCACCACGGCCGGGGTCTGGGTGGATGACGTGCTGGCACCGGTTCCGCCCCGCACGCTGGTGCTGCGCCCCCCGAGCCTGGTGGCGGGCATGGGCTGCAACCGCGGCACCCCGCTGGCGGAGATGCGCGGTCTGCTGCTGGACACCCTGGCGCGCTTCAGACTGGCCCCGGCCAGCCTGAACCAAATCGCCTCGATCACCCTCAAGCGGGACGAACCCGGCCTGCTGGCGCTGGCCCAAACCCTCGGGGTGCCGCTAGTTTTTTTCGAAAAAGAGGCCCTCGCGCGGGTGGACGGGGTCGTCTCCCCCTCGGCGATGGTGGCGCACCATATCGGAGTCGAAAGCGTATGCGAAGCAGCCGCGATCCTGGCGGCCGGAAACGGTCCGCTGATCGTCCCCAAACAGACCACCCGCAATGCGACTGTGGCCATCGCCCGAATACCCTCTACATCGTCGGCATAGGCCCGGGGGGGCTGGACCACCTCTCGCTGAAGGCCAGCGCGGTGCTCGCGGCGGTGGATGCGGTGGTCGGCTACACCACCTACATCGACCTGATCAAACCGCTGATCGGCGGCAAACAGGTGGTCAGCACCGGCATGCGGCAGGAGGTGGCGCGGGTCGAAGCCGCCATCAACCTGGCGCTGGGGGGGAAATCCTGCGCCATCATCTCCAGCGGCGACCCCGGCATTTACGCCATGGCCGGGCTAGTTTTCGAAATGTGCCGCCAACAGGGCATCCCCCTGACCCCTGCGAACGCGGCCCCGGGTAGCGCCGCCGAGGCCCTGCCGGTGGAGGTGGTCCCGGGGATTCCGGCGCTGTGTGCGGGCGCCGCCCTCTTAGGCGCCCCCTTGACCCATGATTTTGCGGCCGTCAGCCTGAGCGACCTGCTGACCCCATGGGAAAAGATCGAGCGGCGCCTGGACGCCGCCGCCGGGGCCGATTTCGTGATCGTGCTCTACAACCCCAAAAGCAAAAAACGCAACTGGCAGCTGGCCCGCGCCCAGGAAATCGTGCTGCGCCACCGGGCCCCGGACACCCCCGTGGGAATCGTCACCAGCGCCACCCGGGACCACCAGAGCCTGTCGGTCCTGCCCCTCAAGGACCTCAAGGACGCGCCGGTGGACATGCAGACGGTGGTTTTTATCGGCAACGCGGGCACCACCACCAGCGGCGGCTTCATGGTGACCCCGCGGGGCTATACCCGCAAGTATGACCTTGGCTGAAACCCTGGCGGCGGACCTGACCGCGATCCGCCCGAGAGAACGATGGCCGTTGTGAAAACCACTGCAGCACCCCCCTGTATTGCCGTCATGGGCACCGGCTCGGATGTGGGCAAAAGCGTCATCGCCACCGCCCTGTGCCGCATCCTGGCCGACCGGGGCCTGCGCGTGGCGCCCTTCAAGGCCCAGAACATGTCCAACAATTCGGGGGTGACCCCCGAGGGGCTGGAAATGGGCCGCGCCCAGATCGTTCAGGCCGAGGCGGCCCGCCTCGCCCCCCACGTCGACATGAATCCTGTTTTGCTCAAACCCACCAGCGAGGTGGGCTCCCAGGTGGTGCTGCTGGGCGAGGCCTTTGCCAACGCCACGGCCGCGGCCTATCACCGGCTCAAAGAGCAACTCTTCAAGGAAGCCTGCCGGGCCTACGACCGCCTGGCCGCCGCCCACGACCTGATCGTGATGGAAGGCGCCGGTTCGTGCGCCGAGGTCAACCTGATGGCCTCGGACATCACCAACCTGCGGATGGCCGATTACGCCGGTGCCCGGGTCCTGCTGGTGGCCGACATCCACCGCGGGGGCGTTTTCGCCCAGCTGGTGGGCACCCTGGCCTGCCTGGCGCCGGCCCAGCAGGATCAGATCGCCGGTTTTCTGATCAACCGCTTCCGCGGCGACATCGCACTCTTTGCCGACGGCACCCGCTGGATCCAGGCGCGCACCGCCAAACCGGTCTTCGGGGTCCTGCCCTGGTTTACGGACATCAGCATCGAGGCCGAAGATTCGGTGGTCCTCGAAAACCCGCCCCCGCTGCGCGGCACGCTTCCCAACCAGCCGCTGATCGGGGTGATCCGGCTGCCCCACATCTCAAACTTCACCGATTTCGACCCGCTCCGGGACCTGGACGGTCTGGCGCTCCAGTTTCTCGAAAAGGTTCAGGGGCTGTCGCCCTTCAGCGCCGTCATCCTGCCCGGGTCCAAGAACACCCGCTTTGACCTCGCCTGGCTGCACCGCAGCGGCTGGAGCGACCGGCTGAAAACCTACGCCGAAGCCGGCGGCCGGGTTCTGGGGATCTGCGGCGGCTATCAGATCCTGGGGCAGAGCGTGGCGGACCCCCAGGGGCTCGAGGGTTCCCCCGGCACCACCCCCGGCCTGGGCCTGCTGCCGGTGACGACCCGCCTGGCAGCCCCCAAAACCACCACCCGGTCGCGCTTCCGCTGGGGGCCGGTCGCGGGCAGCGGGTACGAGATCCACATGGGCCAGACCCGCCGCGGCGGCGGCCACCCGTTTTTGACCGTAACCGAGCGCAACGGCAGGGCCTGCAGCGACGAGGATGGCTGCGTGGCACCGGGCGGGCGCGTGATGGGCACCTACCTGCACGGTCTTTTCGACACCCCGAACGTCACCCGCGCCTGGCTGGCCGCCATCGGCCTGGAAGGTATCGCGGTCACCGAACTGCAGGGGCTGGCCGCGCGGGACCGGGCCTACGACCGCCTGGCGGCGCATTTTACGCGCTTTATCGACACCGACAGCCTGCTCGCGGCCTGCCTCGGCCGCAAGCTTGCGGTAAATTGACCCCCATGACCGCCTCACCTCTCCACCCACCGGCGGCGACCGAATCGATCCTGGTGATCGGCGGCTGCAAAAGCGGCAAGAGCCGGCACGCCCTGGCGCTGGCGGCGGCGGCACCGCCCCGCAGACTCTTCATCGCCACCTGCGTGCCCGGCGATGATGAAATGCACCGGCGGGTGGCGCGCCACCAGGCCGAACGCGGCCCGGAGTGGCGCACCCTGGAGGAGCCGCTGGGGCTGGCCGAGGCGATCCGCGCTCACAGCGGCCAAACCGACCTGATTGTGGTGGACTGTCTGACCCTCTGGCTCAGCAACCTGATGCTGGCCGATGAGTCCCTATCCGGGCTGGACCGCCGTCTGAGCGAACTGGTGACGGCTATCAGGGCCGCCCGCTGCCCCGTGATCCTGGTGTCCAACGAGGTCGGGGCCGGGATTGTGCCCGAAAACCGGTTGGCCCGGCGCTTCCGGGACGCCGCCGGCATGATGAATCAGACGATTGCGGCCGGGGTGGACCGCGTGACCTGGGTTGTCGCGGGCATCCCGGTGACCGTCAAGCCCCAAACCGCCAGCTGGGGCTAACCGTTTGGGCGCGCTATGATCAGACATCTTTTTCAGGATTTTCTCGCCGCCCTCCAATTTCTCACCATTCTGCCCGTGGGCGCCGGCGCCCGCTTCAACCCCGGGGGGCTGCTGCCGTTTTTTCCGGTGGTGGGCGTCGTCGTGGGCAGCCTGCTGCTCCTGCTGGACTGGACCGCCCTGCAGCTCTGGCCGCGGCCCGTGGCCGCCCTGCTGGACGTGGCCTTTCTGGCGTTTTTAACCGGCGCCCTGCATCTCGACGGCCTGGGCGATGCCGCCGACGGCCTCTACGGCCGGCGCACGCGGGAAAAGGCGCTGACCATCATGAAAGACAGCCGGATCGGGGTCATGGGGCTGGTGGCGGTCGTGGGCGGATTGGCGCTCAAGTGGGGGGGCATCTCGGCCCTGGAGTCCCATCGCGGCCTGCTGCTGGTCGTGATTCCGGCCTTTGCCCGGGGCGGCATGCTGCTGGGGATGCGGTTTCTGCCCTATGGCCGGCCCGAGGGCGGCACCGGCCGGGCCTTTTTCGACGCGCCGCTGACGCTCCCGTCCTTTGCCGGGTTCCTGCTGCCGCTGGCGCTGACGGTTTTCCTGGGGTGGCGCGGCCTGTTTCTGCTGGCCGCCTTTGCCGCGGTCGTCGCCGCAACCCTGGCCTACTACCGCGCCAAGCTGGGCTGCATTACCGGCGATATGCTGGGCGCGATGACCGAGGTGACCGAGGCGGCGCTGTTTTTACTGATGTCCGCGGGAGGTGCGCTGTGATCGTCGGACACGGCGGCAACATCGGCGAAGTGGCCCGCCAGATCGGCTGCCGGCCGTCTGAAATCATCGACATGAGCAGCAATGTCAATCCCCTGGGGCCGCCGCCGGGGCTGCTGGCGCACCTCAGGCAGCACCTGGAGGCCATCCTGGCCCTACCCGAGGTGGATTCCGGGCAGATGGTGAAAGCCTTTGCGCGGCGTCACGACCTGCCCGCCGACGCCGTGCTGGCCGGCAACGGCACCACCCAGCTGATCTACGCCCTGCCCCGGGCGCTCGACACCCGCCGAGCGCTGATCCTGGGGCCCACCTACACCGATTATGCCGACGCCTGCCGCATGCAGGGGATTGCCCCCGTATTCTGCATGGCCCGCGAGGCCGACCGCTTCCAGCCGGACCTGGAGCTGCTGGCAAAAGCGGCGGCCAATGCGGATACGGTCTTCGTCTGCAACCCCAACAACCCCACCGGCACCCTGATCCCGTCTGTGGCGCTGGAGCGCTGCTGCCGCCGGCACCCCGCGGTGAGGTTCATCATCGACGAATCCTACCTGCCCTTCGCCCCGCCGGCGGCGGTTAAAAGTTTGATGGGCTGCGGTCTGCAGAACGTCGTGGTGCTCAACTCGATGTCCAAGATCTTCCGGATTCCGGGGCTTCGCATCGGTTTCGCGGTCTCGGGTCCCGGCACCATCGAGCGGCTTCGCCAACTCGCCCTGCCCTGGAGCGTCAACAGCCTGGCCCAGGCGGCGGTGCAGTACCTGATGGCGCGCCCGGCGGAAACCGACGCCTTCGTCGCCGAGACCCGCCAACACCTGGAAGCCGAGAAATCGGCCTTTAAAAGGGCCCTTGGCACCGCGGCGCATCTTCAGCCCTACCCCAGCGCGACTTCCTTTATCCTGATCCGCCTGGAGGGCGGCCTGACGGCCGCAGCGGTCCGGCGCCGCCTGGCCCGCCGGCGCATTCTGATCCGCGACTGCAGCAATTTCGAGGGGCTCTCGGAGCGTTTCATCCGCATCTCCCTCAAAGAACGGGAAACCAACCGGCATCTGGGCCGACTCCTCCTGGAACTGGCATGACCATCTTGACCCTGCATGGTTTTTTGCTGCCGGCGGCTTTCGCCCTGGATCTCGTGCTGGGGGACCCGCGCTGGCTGCCCCACCCCATCCGCTGGATGGGGGCCGCGATCGCGTGGGCGGAGCCACGCTTTCGCCGCCTGCCCCTCAGCCTGGGCGCCGCCGGCGGGCTTTTTGCGACCAGCCTGATCGCGGGCACCGCGCTGGCGGCCGTTCTAGTGTTGCAGGCCGCCGTCGCCTTTCACCCCTTGCTGGCAGCCGGGCTGGAGATCCTGATGGTCTTCTACTGCCTTTCCACGCGCAGCCTGGCGGATGCGGCCATGGCGGTCTACCGCCCGCTGCGGGACGCCAATCCGGCCGCGGCCAAGCGCCAGGTGGCGATGATCATCGGCCGGGACGTGGCGCCGCTGTCGGAGGCGGGGGTCGCCCGGGCGTGCGTCGAGACGGTGGCCGAAAACCTGGTGGACGGCGTGGTCTCGCCCCTCTTCTACGCGGCGGTGGGAGGTGCACCGCTGGCCCTGGCCTTCAAGATGGTCAACACCCTGGATTCCATGGTGGGGTACAAAAACGAACGCTACCGGTCCTTCGGCCGGGCCGCCGCGCGGATCGACGACGCGGCCAACTATCTTCCCGCACGCCTTGCC
>JBAPYE010000528.1:0-9824 GCA_049284575.1 Desulfobacterales bacterium | reverse complement strand
CAAAAAACCAGCAGGCCGCCCGGGCGCGCCAGGCAGGCGAGGGTCATGTTCAGGCGCAGAGCGGTTTCAACCGCCAGGCGGGTGGGGCGGGACATGGAAAAAATAACGGCCACACCGGCGCGGGCGGCCTTCTGAACCAGATCAAAGCTGATCCGGGAGGAAAGCACCAGCAGCCCGGCGGTCCTCAGCGTGCCGTCCAGCAGGAGCCGACCAACGGCCTTGTCCAGCGCATTGTGCCGTCCGACATCCTCCGCCGCGGTCAAAAGGGTCAGATCGGCGCGAAACACAGCGGCGGCATGCGCCGCACGCGTCCGGCCCCGCAGCGGCTGCAATTCGTCCAGCCGCTGCAAGCAGTCCAGGGCGAGGCGCCCGTCCAGAACATCATCGGCGTCGGTGAACTGCGGCACCTGGTCCACCAGGGCGGCGATCAAGCGATCACTGTCCACGGGGGGCATTCGGGCCCGGCCGCCGCCGCCTTGCGCTTCAACGCGTTCGGCCACGGCCGCCCAGCGCGCCGCGGTTAGGGTGACATCCACGATGGCATCCATCCCGTTTTGGGCATAGGCTATATTGGCGATGTCCCCCGCGGCGTCCACAATCCCCTCGGCCAAGCAGAAACCGGCCGCCTGGGGAAACTCCTCCCCCGGGGTGCGCATCCCCAGGGACACCCGTTGCCCCTGGACCCGTATCAGAAGCGGCGCCTCCCCGATCAGCGTCAGGGAAAGGGGACGGCACCCAAGCGCATCGTAATGCCGGGCCTCAAAGTTTGAGAAGGTGTCCATTCTTGGCTCCTTTCTGTGCAGCCGCCGGCGTGGGGTGCGGGGGGCCGGCTTCAGAATATTTTTCTTGACAAAAATTCGGAATTAATTATTATTTGGAGCTTTTAAGCGTAACGTCACGTGTTGGATCGATAAAACCTGCCTGTTGAAAGTCCTCTACAGGTATCCCAGAGAAATAAAGGAGGGTCAAGCCAATGTACGCTGTGGTAAATTCAGGCGGAAAACAATACCGGACGCAACCGGGTCAAACCTTGCGCGTTGAGAAACTGCCCGGCGAGGTGGGAACGCCCGTAACGTTTGACGTCTTGATGTATTCCGACGGTGAGACCGTCCAAATCGGTCAGCCGCTTGTCGAAAACGCCGCCGTTCACGGCCACATCGTCGAGCAGGCCAAGTCGCCCAAGGTACTGGTTTTCAAGTTCAAACGCCGCAAAGGCTATCGCCGTAAAATGGGGCACCGGCAGCCTTTCACCGCGGTAAAAATTGACCGCATCGAGGTCTGACCGCCGCTCCGGCACTCCTGACCGGGACCTCTTGGGATTTGGGACATCATTTTTTCAGCCGAAACTGCGGCCGGTAGTTTTCCGGCGGCGGGGCCTATTTTTGAAGGAGTTTCACAATGGCACATAAAAAAGCAGGGGGCAGTTCCAAAAACGGTCGTGACAGCGCCGGTCAGCGGCGCGGCGTCAAACGTTTCGGCGGCCAGGCGGTCAGGGCCGGCAATATTCTCGTCCGCCAGGTGGGCACCAAGATTCACCCCGGAACCAATGTTGGCATGGGCAAGGATTTTACGCTCTTCGCCAAAATTGACGGGGTTGTGGCCTACGAGCGCTTGGGCCGCTCCCGCAAGAAGGTCAGCGTTTACGCAGATTGAAATTCATTGACGAGGCCACGATTACCGTTCAGTCCGGCGATGGCGGGCGCGGCTGTGTCAGCTTTCGCCGGGAACGCTTCATCCCCCGCGGGGGGCCGGATGGCGGCGACGGCGGAAACGGCGGCGACGTCCTTTTGCTGGCCACCTCGCGCAAACGAACGCTCTACCATTTTCAGTATCAGCGCAGCTTCAAAGCCGCCAACGGCGCCGGCGGCCAGGGGTCCCAGAAGACCGGTAAAAACGGTCCCCCGCTGGTTATCGAGCTTCCGCCGGGGACCCTCGTCTACGATGCCGAAACCGGGGCGCTTCTAAAAGATCTGACCACCGACGGTGAAAGTTTCGTGGTCGCCCGGGGCGGGCGCGGCGGGCGTGGCAACAAGCGGTTTGCGACCGCCACCAACCGGGCCCCCCGCTTCGCCCAGCCCGGAGAGCCCGGCGAAGCACGCCAGCTCAAGCTGGAACTCAAGCTGCTGGCCGACGTGGGGATCATCGGCCTGCCCAACGCCGGCAAATCGACCCTCATCGGCGCCATTTCAGCGGCCCATCCCAAAACCGGCAGCTACCCGTTCACCACCCTGGCGCCCAACCTGGGGGTCGTCGCCACCGACTGGGGCGCCCCTTTTGTGGTTGCGGACATCCCGGGGCTGATTGAAGGGGCGCATCAGGGCGCCGGCCTGGGCATTCAGTTTCTGCGGCACATTGAACGCACCCGCCTCCTGATTCACCTGATCGACGCCAGCACCATCGATCCCCGGCAACCGCTGCGAGACTACCACGCCATCAACGCGGAATTGCGGTCTTACAAGCCCGCGCTGGGGGATAAGCCCCAGATCGTCGTGCTCAACAAGCTGGACCTGCCGGACGCGGGGCAAAACGCCGCGGCGTTCCGCCACGCCCTACCCGAAATCGAGGTCCTGTCCATCTCAGCGCTGACCGGCGAGAGTCTCCCAGCGCTTAAATCCAAGATCATCTCCCGTCTGGACAACTTGCATGAACAGCTACCGTAGAGCGTGTTTTGACCGGGCCAAGCGCATCGTCATCAAAGTCGGCAGCAACGTGCTGACGGAGGACAACGGCCTGAATCTCAGGGCGTTGCACGCCATCAGCCATCAGATCAGTCAGCTCAGCAACCGCGGTCTGGAAATCATCCTGGTTTCGTCGGGCGCGATGGCCTCCGGCATGAAGAAAGTGGGGCTCTCGCGGCGCCCCGAAGCGATTCCCGAACGCCAGGCGATTGCCGCCGTGGGCCAGGCCACCCTGATTCGCGAATATGAAAAAGCCTTCGAAAAGGACAACCGAAAAGTGGCCCAGATCCTGTTGACCAGCGACGGCCTGGCCAACCGCAAGCGCCACCTGAACGCCCGCAACACCATCAACACCCTTCTCGACTGGCAGATCATTCCCATCGTGAACGAAAACGACACGGTGATGGTTCAGGAAATCCAGTTTGGCGACAACGACAACCTGGCCGCCATGATCACCCTGCTGATGAATGCGGACATTCTGATCAACCTCACCGATATCGACGGCCTCTACGACAAGGACCCGCGGTGCAACCGGGATGCCGCCCTGATTCCCCAGGTGAGCACCTTCAGTCGCGACATCGAAAAATTTGCCAGCGACATTCCCGGCGCCCTCGGCACCGGCGGCATGCTCAGCAAAATCAAGGCGGCCCGCAAACTCACCACCGCCGGGGTGCCGATGGTGATCGCGCGCGGTGAAAAACCCGACATCCTGTTGGCGCTCTTCGCGGGGGAAACTCACGGCACCTTCTTTGTTCCCAAACAGGAGAAACTGGCCAGCCGCAAGTGCTGGATCGGGTTCAACCTTAAACCCCAGGGGGCCCTGCAGGTCGACGCCGGCGCGCAAGAGGCGGTCCTTCACAAAGGCAAAAGCCTCCTGCCCAGCGGCATCGTCGCGGTCGAGGGCGAATTCGGCATCGGGGCACCGGTGGAATTCAAGCGGGGCAACGGCGACGTTCTGGGGATCGGCCTGGTCAACTACAACTCCGCCGACATCCGCAAAATCATGGGGCTGCGCTCCAATCGCATCAAGTCGGTGCTCGGCTACAAACCCTACGACGAAGTCATTCACCGTGACAACCTGGCACTAACAGGAGAATTTGCGCTTTAAAGACCACCTGCCGAGCCGGAAAGCGCCCGGCCCATGGACATCGGCCCGGAGGATGGCCACCATCCGGCAACTCGGGAAAAATAAGGGGTTTTGGTGAACCGCATCGGTCTTTTCGGAGGAACCTTCAACCCGATCCACCTGGGGCACCTGCGGTCCGCCCAGGAAGTGCTCGAAGCGTTCCACCTGCAGCGGATCCTGCTGATTCCCTCGTCCTTTCCACCCCACAAGCAGCCGGATGTTCTCGCCAGCGCGGCGGATCGCCTCGCCATGATCCGCCTGGCCACCCTGGCGCACACGGGTTTCAGTGTGTCAAACGTTGAAACCAAACGCCAGGGGCCCTCCTACACGATCGACACGGTGAAGTTCTTCAAAGGTGAATTGCCATCCGATACCCGGCTGTTTCTGGTGGTGGGGCTGGACGCCTTTCTGGAGATCGACCTCTGGAAGGCCTGCCGCGATCTGTTCGTCTTGACGCCCTTCATCGTCATGATCCGGCCCGAAGCGGCTGTGGGCACCCGCATGCAAACATTCAAACGCGTCGAGGCGCTGCTCCAGGGGGCGATCTCGCCGTCTTACGCTTTCCGGCCCGCGCCCGACCGGATCGAAGCCGCCGACTTCCAACCGGTCTACTTCATGGACGTGACCCCCTTGCACATCTCCTCCACCCGCATCAGGGCAGTCCTGCGACAGGGGCGTTCGATCCGATACCTGGTGCCCGAGCGGGTTGAAGCCTACATCAAACGCAGAGGACTTTATCAATGACGGTTGCACAGGACTCGCATATCGACCTTTTCGTAAAGGTCATTCTGACCCGCAAGGCGGTCGGCGTGGTGGTGCTGGATGTTCACGACCTGACGTCTCTGGCCGATTTTTTCATCATCTGCAGCGGCAAATCCAACCGCCAGGTGAGCGCCATTGCCGACCATGTTCAGCGGGAACTGAAAACCGCGGGGATTCGACCGCTGAGCGTCGAAGGGGCCCGGGAAGGCCACTGGGTCTTGATGGATTATGGTTACGTGGTGATCCATGTCTTTTACGAACCGGTCCGCCAATTCTACGATCTCGAGGGGTTGTGGGCCGACGCCCCGCGCGTTAAAATCGAAAGCCTGGTGGGCATCGAGGCGACCGACGTGAAACGGGGGGAGTGTCATGACTAGACCAAAACCGTGCCTGCTGATGATCCTGGACGGCTGGGCAATTCGCTCGGAAACCGCCGGCAATGCGGTCGCCCTGGCCAAAACACCGAATCTGACGGCCCTGGCGGCTGCCTACCCCCACACCCAGCTGCAGTGCGCCGGAGAAGCCGTGGGCCTGCCGGCCGGCATCATGGGCAATTCCGAGGTGGGCCATCTGAACATCGGGGCCGGCCGTGTGGTCTACCAGGACCTCCTGCGCATCGACCGGGCCGTCGCAAACAGCGAGCTGGGCCGCAATCCGGTCATAACGGACCTCTTTGGCCGGATCCGGACCCGCGGCAGCACTCTGCACCTGATGGGACTGGTATCCGATGGCGGCGTCCACAGTCAGTTGCGCCACCTTCTGGCGCTGCTGGAGACCGCCCGGGAGCAGGGGCTAACGAAGGTTTTCGTCCACGCCATCCTGGACGGTCGGGACACCCCGCCGGACAGCGGCGTCGGCTACCTGGCCCAGCTTCAGGCGCATATCAAGCAGCATGCCTTCGGGGTCCTGGCCACGGTCTGCGGCCGCTTTTACGCCATGGACCGTGACAGCCGCTGGGAGCGCACCCGGACCGCCTACCGGCTGTATACCGCCGGCGAGGGGCGCCGCGCCGCCGATCCGATCACAGCCGTGCGCCAGGCCTATGAAGCCGGCGAAACAGACGAATTCATCCGCCCCATCGTCCTGACCGACCCGGTCGCCCCCCCGGGGGGGCTGATAGCCGACGGCGACGGGGTGCTTTTTTTTAATTTCCGGGCCGACCGGGCGCGCCAGATCACCCGGGCCTTTACCGACCCCGCATTCGACTTCTTCGAGCGCCCCGCCCTGCCGGCCCTATGCGGCTATGCCTGCATGACCCGCTACGACGAATCCTTCGACCTGCCGGTGATTTTCCCGCCCGAAAAAATCCGGCGGGTCTTGGGCGAAGTCCTCAGCCGTGCCGGAATGACCCAACTGCGGATCGCGGAAACCGAAAAGTATGCCCACGTGACCTACTTTTTCAACGGCGGTGACGAGACGCCCTTTGCCGGGGAAGACCGCTTTCTGGTCCCCTCCCCCAAAGAGGTGCGGACTTACGATTTGAAACCCGAAATGAGCGCCCCGGCCGTCACCCGCGAGCTGCTGGCGCGGATCGCCGCCGGGCGCTATGACGTGATCGTCCTCAATTTTGCCAACATGGACATGGTGGGCCACACGGGCGTTTTGGAGGCCGCCATCAAAGCCTGTGAAACGGTTGATGCCTGTGTGGGCAAAATCGTGGATGCGGTCAGGTCCCTCGGTGGCGCGGTGCTGCTGACAGCCGATCACGGCAACGCGGAGCTGATGGCCAACGCCGACGGCAGCGTTCACACGGCCCACACCTTAAACCCGGTGCCTTTCATTTTGATCGACGACCGGCGGCGTGCTGCCGAGCTGCGGCCGGGATGTCTGGCGGATATCGCCCCCACCCTTCTGGCCCTCCTGGAAATCGATCAGCCGCCGGAAATGACCGGCAACTCGCTTTTGATTTGAAGTCGTAAATCCCGGGAGCTTTCCGGATAGGGGCAACCGGGAGGGAGAGGTAGCGGAGATGAGGGAAATGACCGGGGCAGCTGACACGCTGGAGGACTTTGTGACCGGCAGAACAGTCGGCGACATCGGGGCCGAACGCAACCGTCAGGCGGTGGAGCGCTTTCTGGTGGCCGAGAAAGGTTTTGCCAAAAGCGATATTGCCGTGGATTTCGAGTTTGAACTGACAGTGCAGGGCGAGCCTTACCGGACGCGCGTCGACTTGGTGGTCAGCGTTGACGGCACGCCCTTTATGGCCGTCAAGTGTGCGGCCGGGTCCCTGGGATCGTGGGAGCGGGAGATTACGGCGGCCGCACGTCTCATCGGCCACCAACAGCTGCCGGTGGCCGTGGTTTGCGACGGCAGCGCGGCCGTTGTCATCGACACGCTGTCAGGACGCAAGACCGGCAAAAGCATGGCCGCCATTCCTTCCAAAACGGCGGCCCGGGATCACCTGCGAACAGCCGCCCTCCAGCCGCTGGCGGCCGGAAGGCGGGAGCGCGAGGCGCTGATCTTCAGATCCTACGATATGATGCGGGTCAATATTGATGAAGTGCTAAGACAAGGTTCAGAGTGCGCAAATCACGGGGAGTGACCCGCACAGGCCCTTAGATGCCGGCCACGTCTTTGCCGCAGTGTTTGCAGACCTTGGCCCTTTTCTTGATGATTTCGGCGCAGAAGGGACACTCACGGGTAAAAGACCGTAGGTGAATCTGGGCGATGGCGCTCTCGACTTTTTTCTGCAGAATCTCGTTTCCGAATTTCAGATTTCGAAGGGGTTCCACCACCTCCAGTTCGCCGAAATCACCGATCATCTCGGCCGCCTTGACCCGGACCCGCACCGGCTCGGTGGGGTCCAGGAGAATGCGCGAGACCGTCAGCCAATCTTTTGACGTATAGCATCCGGCCAATATCGAAAACCCGCGCTTGATGGCCTCCTTGATGGCTTCCTGCTGCGCCTGGACTTCCTCATCCACCACCTGGCCCTGGCCGCCCATGGAGCTGAAAACCGGGATGCATTCGTAATTCTGGGGCCCCGGCCCGGGATAGCACATGGTCCTGTAGGAAGAGTTGGAGCCGTAGGTTTCTTTCATGTGATCCCAACCGCTTTTGTATGCGGGACAGTCGTCGTTGAAGCAGACGAAGAGGTAGGGCACCCCCCAGCCGAGACCATCACCGAATGCCACCAGCGGAACCTCCCAGATGCTCATTTCCTGGTTGCAGTGGGGGCACCGGGGTTTTTCTTGGTTCATTATCTTCTCGAGAGCTTCTTCTTTGGTTTCAAAGGCCATGGACAATTCTCCTCCGGTACACCCTTTGGCGGGCCGCTTCGGCAAGCACTTGTTATGGTTCAACACGAAATGCGCGGGCAGACGGCCCGCGTTCAATTGAGACACCCAACCCTAAGAACCTTTTACTGGGTTGTCAACCGCCCCCAATGGATGGCCTGCACCCGGCTTGCGGCCGCGCCGGACAGCGGCCTGCCGAGTGGTGTGCCGAAACTCTTGTCAATATTTTGACGATCAGTCCGCACCTCATTTCCTTGACCTTCCAGCACCCGAGGCGCGCGCATTCTGCCGGCTCCAATTCGGCAGGGGGATCGGCGTCACCCTGAATTTTTTTCCCGTCAAACCCGCGCACCAATCATCCACGGGGGTAGGGCTTGCCGCCCTCTTGCCCCGCAAATATTTTTTTTAAAACAAATTCAATAAATTATATGTGTGGCACACAAAATGCTTAAATCTGTGACACGCCGTCGGCGCTCATCTGAGGAGGGATAACGGATCATGCCAAATCAACCGACCAGATCATTTCGCCACCGCACATTGGCGCTGCTGAACCTCGTGTGGGGCGCCAAAAAAGGCGCGGATTACAAAACCCTGAACCATTACATCCTGAAGATCAGCCAGGCCAACAGTCTGGAGGGCATTCTACTGGAGGTCGGGGGGTGTCTGAAAGCGCTCTTGGACTACAAGATGTTTGCCTTCGCGGTTCAGGACGAGGACAAGCTCACCGCCTGGGTCGATCCCCAGGTGAGCCGGCCGGGGCTGAAAAACATCTTGCAAAAGGATTTCAGCCAGACCGACACCCTGGACATCCGCCTGCTGCGACAGGCGCCGGAAGCCTTCTCCCCCCTGGTCGCCTTCAACGCCACAGACCTCATGTCCTACCTGCTGCTGGACGGCCAATGCGCCGCGCGGCTTTACGTGCTGCCCAACCGCCGGATGTTTGCCTACCACCAGGAAATTCTGCAGACCCTGATCAAGACCCTGGGGATTGCCCTGTCGAATCTGATGACCGTCAGGCATCTGGAAAATGCGGCGGCGATCGACCCGTTGACCAACTGCTACAACCGCCGGGTCCTTGACCGCCAGCTGACCCATCAGGTGGCCAATGCCCACCGCTACGGCCAGGAGGTTTCCTTGATCATGTTCGATCTGGACCACTTCAAACAGGTCAATGACCGTCACGGCCACCAGGCCGGGGACCGCGTCCTGCAGAAAGTGGCCGAGACCGTCCTCGGCGCCATCCGCAAGGGGGATTACCTGGCCCGCTACGGCGGGGAGGAGTTTGTGGTGATCCTTCCGGAAACCAAAAAATTGCGCGCCATGGAACTGGCCGAACGGCTGCGGGTTAAAATTGCAACCCTGGCCATCGGGCTTCCCGATGGCCGCGGCCTTTCGGTGACCGCCAGCTTCGGGGTTTCCGCGATCCGCCCGGATCTCGATGAAGCGGGGTTCCTCAGGGAGGCCGACAGCATGCTGTACAAGGCCAAAGCCGCCGGTCGCAACACGGTCATGCCCGGCCTCAAGCTCTGCGGGGCAGCGACGCGGCGGCGGGAAACGGTCCGCTGACCGGAAGGCGGGCGGCAGCGAAAATGTTCAGCGCCGGTGGGCGTGACGAAAAAATCTCAGACGGGGTCCCGTTCATCCGGGGCCCCGTCTGTCGTATTCAGCCCTTGATGATTCTGGGCAGCAGCATGTGGTGCTGGGGACAGATGGAGCGGGGGTTCTGGTAGACCGCGCCGGCAAAGGCCACCAGGTAGCCTCGCAGGTCGGAGATCGGAACGATCTCGTCCAGCATCCCGGTCTTGGCGCAGAACAGCGGCCGGGACTTGTCGTGGTAATCCCGGGCCAGCTGGTTCATCTTCTCGATCACCGGCTCCAGCGGCCGTCCGGCCTCCTTTTCCTTCACCAGGCGGCGGGCGTAAGTGGCCACCGCAGCGGTCTCGCCGTGCATCACGTAGATTTCCGAGGCCGCCGTTCCCAGGGAAAAGGCATTGTGGCGGTTGGCGGTGGGACCCCCCATCA